>CAYMHN010000608.1:0-2557 GCA_964390235.1 uncultured Candidatus Competibacteraceae bacterium | reverse complement strand
ATTCGAAATCGGCTTGTCGGTCCGCGCCGATCAGATACGGTAGTTCGGTCTCGAACAGGCTGTCCCGAGTCCATTCGTGCTCGCCGATGCGGGTGATCAGTACCGCTTCCATGGTCGGCGCCGCACCGAGAATCGCGAACAGACGTCCGCCCATGGCCAGGTGTTGCCGCCAGTGATCGGACAGGTCGGGCAGCGCCCCGGTCAGGGCGATCGCGTCGTAGGATCGATCCCCCCAGCCGCGCAAGGCGTTGCCGGTATACAGCCCGACCCCGCTGATGGCGTGGCGGCGCAGCTTGGCTGCCGCCTGCTCGGTGAATTCCGGGATGATGTCGATGCTGTCCACCAGACCGCCCAGGCATGCCAGACAAGCGCTGATGAAACCGCTGCCGGTGCCGACTTCGAGAATCTTGTCCTCGGGCTGGATCAGCAGCGCTTGCAACATGCGGCCCTCGACATTGGGATTCATCATGACCTGACCGTGACCGAGCGGAATCCGCACATCGGAAAAGGCCAGGTTGCGGTAGCGCTGCGGCACGAAATCTTCTCGCGGTACCTGGCTCAGCGTGTCCAGCACGCGCTGGTCGAGCACGTCCCAGGGCCGCACCTGCTGCTCGATCATATTGTAGCGGGCACGTTCGAGATCGATCGCGATCATTGAATTATCCTTTTGTACGCGCCTGAAGAGGCTTGCCGTTGATCGGTGGCAAATACTAGCATTGCCGGCGGGTAGCGAACAGTGATCGGCAGTGCAATCACTGGTATCCAGCCGGCGGTGGCTTGCTAGAATAGGGCGCCCCAATCAACCCGGGAGGTCGGCGAGCGCTGGTGCATACCTTCAATTGGCCGGTCCGTGTCTACTATGAAGACACCGACAGCGGCGGCGTGGTCTACTATGCCAATTATCTCAAGTTCATGGAGCGGGCCCGTACCGAGTGGCTGCGCCAGCTGGGCTGCGAGCAGGATAGCTTGCTGCGCGGGGAACGCCTGGCTTTCGTGGTTCGGTCGGTGCAACTCGATTATCATCGCCCGGCACGCTTCAATGACTGTCTGCAAGTCAGCACGGCAATCAGCGCTTTGCGCCGAGCCAGTCTGGTGTTCGCGCAGCAGGTGCTGCTGGATGGCGGCGACCTGGCCTGCGCCGCCACGGTCAGGGTGGCTTGTGTCGATGTCGATAGCTGGCGGCCACAGCCGCTGCCAACAGGTTTGTTAACGGAGATTCAGGGTGGAAGCTGAGACCAGTCTCGTACACTTGATCGTCAATGCCAGCCTGGTCGTGCAGCTGGTGATGCTGCTGCTGGTGCTGATTTCGCTGGCTTCGTGGACGGTCATCTTCAAGAAGCGGCTGGCCTTGCGGCATGCCCAGAGCAGTGCCATCGCGTTCGAGGATCACTTCTGGTCCGGCATCGATCTCAAGGAACTGTATACTCGGACTCGGCGTCACGAAACCGATGCCTATGGCCTGGAAGCCATTTTTCTGGCGGGATTCCAGGAGTTCGTCCGCTACCGCCGGCAGGCCAGCCCCGAACCGGAGCTGTTGGTCGGTAGTGCCCAGCGCGCCATGCGGGCCGCGCTCGCGCGGGAAATCGACGATCTGGACAGCTATCTGCCGATGTTGGCCACCGTGGGCTCGACCAGTCCCTACATCGGGCTGTTCGGGACGGTTTGGGGCATAATGAACGCCTTCCAGGCCCTGGGTGGCATGCAGCAAGTGACCATGGGCCAGGTCGCCCCCGGCATCGCCGAGGCGCTGATCGCCACGGCCCTGGGGCTGCTGGCGGCGATCCCGGCGGTGGTGGCCTACAACCGAGCCAGCAACGATGTCGAACGCCTGGTCAGCCGCTACGAGACCTTCATCGACGAGTTCACCAATATTCTCCAGCGCCAGAGCCAGTCGGTCCGAGCCGGTGATCACCGCCAGCTCAGCGAGCAGCCGGCATGAGGCTGTCGCGCCGACCCCGCCGCAGGCATATGGCCGAGATCAACGTCGTGCCCTATATCGACGTCATGCTGGTGCTGCTGGTGATCTTCATGATCAGCGCCCCGTTGATCAATCAGGGGGTGGAAATCGATCTGCCGCAAGCCGAGTCGGCGCCTCTGGAGGCCAGCGATCTGCGCACCCTGCTGCTGGTGGTGGATCGGGCGGGTGGCTATTTTCTGCACCTGGCCGGTGAGCCGCCCGAGTTGCTCGACGACGAGCAGATTCTGGTGCGGGCCAGCGCGATTCTGCTGACCGAACCGCGTACCCCGGTGGTGGTGCAGGCGGATACGGCGGTGGATTACGGTACCGTGGTGCGCGCCATGGCGCTGTTGCAGCAGGCCGGTGCGCCGCGAGTGGGTCTATCGACCCAGCCCCCGGAGCGCTGAGCGCGCGGAGCCCGGGCAATGCGGACACGCTGGCGGCGTTACTTCGAGGATATCACCGCGGTCATCCTGGCGCTGGCCTTGCATGCGGTGCTGGCCATGACCCTGTGGCTGGCCAGCAGTGTCCGGGCTCCGGTGCCGGCCTTGCCCGCCGCCTCCCAGCCGATCGAAGCGGTGATGGTGGACGCGCAGCAGG
>CAYMHN010000607.1:0-2557 GCA_964390235.1 uncultured Candidatus Competibacteraceae bacterium | reverse complement strand
GCAGCGCTTGTACACCGAAGATCTGCAAGGCGGGCAGCTGATCGGAAAACTTGAACTCATGAATCCGTCCGAGTCGACCCACCCGTGCCAGCGCGATCAGCGGTCCGGCATCGGCGACTACGATCACGGCAGGGCGGCTGTCAATTCCTCGTCGAGCTGCTCCGGTGGGTAGTCGACGGCGTCGACTCCGACCGCCTTGAGCAGATCCAGGAACTCATCCAGCGACACGCCGGCCATTCTGGCGGCTTGAGCCATCGTGAATTGCCCGCTCCGGAACAGATGCAATGCCAGAACGCGATGAACCCCATGCTCCAGCAGATGCTGATCGAAGGGGACGGCCAGAATGGCCGGGCGCCCATGCTTGGTGATGACCGAGAGACTACCGGCTTCGGCATCACGCAGAAGGTCTCCCGAGCGTTGGCGCAGATCACGGACGCTGAATACGTCGACGGCTGACATGGTGATTTCAAGTGTGCCCACGAAGTGTCGTACAACTATACCGCATGCAACACGCTCTTTGCCAAGCTCGGTCTCGCTGTCGTAACCTCCTTAATGATCCGGATGGATGACGTTTCCAGCTGATCGGCACCGCCCTACACGCTCGACCTTGCCTATCCAGCTTCGGTGATTTCGGTGCCTTCAGCGGATACCCACCAGGCCGACAGACCGAGCAGCGCGTCCCGAGCAACCGGCAGCCGGGCGAGCAGAAACAAGGCCTCGGTCAGAACCGGCTCGCACACCAGCAACGGAGGGGATAATCGCCCGAACTGCTCGACGGCCCGGGCGTGATGTCTTTCGCCTCGATCCAGATAGGCGACCAGAGGTCCGGTATCAGCGATCGCCCATCGAGGCACGCCCGAATCCCGCCATATGTCTTGGATGCGTCGCCAGATCGTTGAACCCGGAATCCACGACGCCGCAACAGTCCTGCATCAGCTCATGCAACGTCGGCGGCTGCCGGGGCTCCTGCCCTTCCGTGTCGGCGGATTCCAGCACGAGTTGGCCATGGGGTTGAGAAGGCATTTTTATGCTTTCATGCCAGGGTGTCAACCGGAGTAGTCGCGAATGATGCGGTTCGTTCCTCACCACATCCTACGGCCAGCAGACAAGGGACAAGAGCAGGTGGATTCTTTACCGGAAATCGCCTAAGGCGCGCAGCGCCGCATCCACCAGGCCGATCGGCACCGCCCGCGGTGGGTTCGTCCCGGCACGGTCCGCCGCGCGGCCGAACCATCCATCGGCCCGGGACGGGCCTCCTACATAGCGCGCTCGCCCTGCCGATCCCTCTCTTGCGGTACTGTCCCGCGGCCAAAACTCTTATACTTGCCCCACAACCAACAACAGGAGGATTGCACCATGTCCCTATTCGTCAAGTTCGCCCGCGTCGCCTGCGCCGTGCTGGCCCTCGGCGCCATGACCGCCAGGGCCGCCGAAGTGACCGTCACCCACTGGGGGGTGCTGATGTACGGCGCGCCCTACGCGGTCGCCATCGAGAAGGGCTACTACCAGGACGAGGGCGTCGATATCACCGGCGTGCTGACCTCGGCCGGCGGCGGCACCACCATGCGCAACGTCATGGCTTCCAGCCTGCCTTATGGCGAGGTGGCGCTGTCCGCCGTGATCGCCGCCATCAACCAGGGCATAGACCTGAAGATCGTCCACACCGGGGCGCAGACCGTGGGCGAGATCCTCTGGGTCACGCTGCCGGACTCGCCGATCCGGTCGGCCGCCGATCTGGATGGCCAGCGGGTCGCCTTCACCAGCCCCAAATCGGTGACCGACATGCTGATCACCATGATCGGAGACAAGTACGATATCACCATGAACACGGTCGCCGCCGGCGGCATCGGCGCCGGACTGACCCTGCTGCAAGAGGGCGGCGTGGTCGCGGCGCCGATCATGGACCCGGTCTGGGCGCGGTTCCAGGATCGCTTCCGGCCGGTGTTCATGATCGCCGACGAACTGCCGCAAATGACCCAGACGGTGGGGGTGACCACCGCCGAGTTCGCCAATGGCAACCCAGACCTGCTGCGGTCGCTGATCGCCGCGCGCAAGCGCGGGGTCGAATTCGTCTACGAGAACCCCGAGGAAGCCGCGGAAATCCTCGCCAAGCATTACGAGATGGACCCGGCGCTGGCGCTGCGGGCGATCAACAACATGATCGAGCTGCGCTTCTGGGGCAGCGGCGAGTTCGATTTCGCGGCGATGGACGCGATGACCGAGGGGCTGCGCATCATCGGCGAGGTCGAGGGACAGATCGACTGGCCGCAGTATGTCGACGACTCGTTCCTGAACTGAGCCTCCGCATGCCAGACCCTGATGGTGAGCGGAGCGCACCCTACCCGTTGCCAGGAACCGTAGGGTGCGCACCGCGCACCGATGCCGATGGTGAGCGAGACGCCCACCCCTCGCTGCATGCCGCGCTGACCGAGGTCACCCGGGTGTATCCCGGTACCGACGGTGGCCCCGGCGTGCATGCGCTGGGGCCGGTGAGCCTGGACCTGCGCCAGGGCGAGTTCTATTCCATCGTCGGCCCGTCCGGCTGCGGCAAATCGAC
>CAYMHN010000606.1:0-2564 GCA_964390235.1 uncultured Candidatus Competibacteraceae bacterium | reverse complement strand
AGCGCATCATCGGCTTCGACATGGGCGGCACCTCCACCGATGTCTGCCACTACGCCGGCGAGCTGGAACGGGCCTTCGAGACCGAGGTCGCCGGGGTGCGGATGCGCGCGCCGATGATGCACATCCACACCGTGGCCGCCGGCGGCGGCTCCATCCTGCATTTCGATGGTGCCCGCTACCGGGTCGGCCCGGATTCGGCCGGCGCCAACCCCGGCCCCGCCTGCTACCGCCGCGGTGGCCCGCTGACCGTGACCGACTGCAATGTGATGCTGGGCAAGCTCCAGCCCGACCAGTTTCCGCAGGTCTTCGGACCGGACGGCGACCAGCCGCTGGACGCCGACATCGTGCGGCAACGCTTCGATGAGCTGGGCGAGCGGATTTACCGCGCAACCGGCGATAGACGCACCCTGGTCGAGGTCGCCGAGGGTTTTCTGCGCATCGCGGTCGATAATATGGCCAACGCGATCAAGAAGATCTCCATCCAGCGCGGCTACGATGTCAGCAAGTACACGCTGTGCTGCTTCGGCGGCGCCGGCGGCCAGCATGCCTGTCCGGTCGCCGACTCGCTGGGCATCAAGACGATTTTCATCCACCCCTATGCCGGCGTGCTGTCGGCCTATGGCATGGGTCTGGCCGACCTGCGCGCGCTGCGCGAAGCCAGCGTCGAGCTGGAGCTGAACGCCGCGGCCGAAGCGCCCCTGGCGGACAAGCTGGCCGAACTGGAAACCGCCGCCCGCGAGGAAATCCGCCAGCAAGGCATCGAGCACATCGACAGCCTGCGCAAGGTCCACCTGCGCTACGCCGGCACCGACTCCACCCTGGAGATCGATTACGCGGACCGCGCGGCCATGATCGCCGCTTTCGAGGACGCCCACCGGCAGCGCTTCGGCTTCGTCTACGACAACCGTCCGCTGATTGCCGCCACCGTCGCGGTGGAAGCCATCGGCCGCACCGAATCCCTGCACGAGCGGGCGACCTCCGTGGTCAACGACACCGTTCCCGAACCACTGGCCCGGGTGGCCATGCACAGCGGCGGCGAGACCCGGGACACCCCGCTGTATCAGCGCACCGGCTTGCAATCCGGGCAGAAGGTGGACGGACCGGTCATCGTCATCGAGGCCACGGCGACCACCGTGGTGGAACCCGGCTGGCAGGCGGAGCTGCTGTCCGGCGGTCAGCTGGTGCTGCGGCGGGTGGTCGCCCTGCCCGACCGGGTCGCCATCGGCACCAAGGTCGATCCGGTGATGCTGGAGATCTTCAACAATCTGTTCATGGCGGTCGCCGAGCAGATGGGGGTGACGCTGCAAAACACCGCCGCCTCGGTGAACATCAAGGAGCGGCTGGATTTCTCCTGCGCGGTGTTCGACGCGCAGGGCAATCTGATCGCCAACGCCCCGCACATGCCGGTGCACCTGGGCAGCATGGGCGAGAGCGTGCGCAGCATTCTGCACCGGCATGGCGACGACATCCGTCCGGGCGATGTGTTTGCCCTCAACGCCCCGTATAACGGCGGCACCCACCTGCCGGACATCACGGTGATCACGCCGGTGTTCGATGAGGGGGGGGACGACAGGGGGGGGATTTTATTCTTCGTCGCCTCGCGCGGCCATCACGCCGATGTGGGCGGCATCACCCCCGGCTCGATGCCGGCGTTTTCCAAGACCGTCGAGGAGGAAGGGGCGCTGTTCAACGGCGAGCGCCTGGTCGCCGCTGGCCGGTTTCTGGAACACGAGACCCGCGCCACCCTGGGCCGGGGGCCTTATCCGGCCCGCAATCCGGATCAGAACATCGGCGATCTGCTGGCCCAGGTCGCCGCCAACGAGAAAGGCGTCCACGAACTGCGGCGGATGATAGCCACCTTCGGCCTGGATGTGGTGCAGGCCTATATGGGCCATGTGCAGGACAACGCCGAGGAATCGGTGCGCCGGGTCATCGACCGCCTGAAATCGGGCCACTACCGCTACGAGATGGACGACGGCGCGGCGATCGAGGTCACCATCGCGGTCGACAGCCAGGCCCGCGGCGCCAGGGTGGATTTCACTGGCACCTCGGAGCAGCGCCACAGCAACTTCAACGCCCCCGCCTCGGTGGCCCGGGCGGCGGTGCTGTACGTATTCCGCACCCTGGTCCAGGACGACATCCCGCTCAACGAGGGCTGCCTCAAGCCGATCGAGATCGTACTGCCGGACAACTGCCTGCTGAACCCGAAATACCCGGCCGCGGTGGTGGCCGGCAATGTCGAGACCAGCCAGGCCATCGTCGATGCCCTGTACGGCGCGCTGGGCGTGCTGGCCGCCGCCCAGGGCACGATGAACAACTTCACCTTCGGTAACGCGAAATACCAGTACTACGAGACCATCTGCGGCGGCTCGGGCGCCGGGCCGGACTTCGACGGTACTTCGGCGGTGCACACCCATATGACCAACGCCCGACTGACCGATCCCGAAGTGCTGGAATGGCGCTTCCCGATCCTGCTGGAACGCTTCGAGATCCGCCATGGCAGCGGCGGCGACGGCCGCCAGCGCGGCGGTGATGGTGCGCTGCGCCGGCTGCGGTTCCTGGAG
>CAYMHN010000605.1:0-2578 GCA_964390235.1 uncultured Candidatus Competibacteraceae bacterium | reverse complement strand
CACGCCCGGAATGCCGGGATCGGCCGTGGTTTCGTTGACCACCAGGATACCGCCGGTCGGCAGCTTTTCATGGTAGACGAAGGTGCTGATGCGCAGCTCCGTCGCGTGGTCGCGGTACCAGGTGTTGAGTTCGCGCAGCCGGGGGTGATGGGCTTCCAGTTCTTCAACACTGACCGTGGTGCGCAGCAGGGTGCCGAGATACCGGATCCAGGAGGCCATGTCGGCGCCGGAATGCGGGGTGGACAGGAACACGATCAGCCGGGTCTGCTCGGTGATGCGCTTCCAATCCGCGTTGGTCGAGTCCCGCGCATTGCGCAGCAGCTGCTTGACCAGCAGGCCGCCGAGGCTATGGCAGATAAAGGCCAGCGGCCGGTGGCCGAGGTGATCGAGATCGAGCAAGTCCAGGGTGCTGTTGGCGCGGTCGTACAGCGGCATGCTGTGGCCTTTCCAGGCCGAGGCGCTGACCGCGTAGCCCAGCGACCAGATGCCGATGTCGGGGAAGTCCTCGCCCAGCCAGCGCGGCCAGAAGGCGTTGGCGTCGTCCTTGACCTGCCAGGTCTTGAAGGCATCGCCGTCGAGGCCGTGCACGAAGACCACATCGGCGATCCGGTCGGGGTTCTCGCAGCCCGCTATCTTGTGCAGTCCTTCCGTCATTCCCGGTTCTCCAATCCTCGAACAGACAGCCTCCAAGCAACTGTCGGTAATTATGGACCGGGATGAGGCAATCCGCACGTAGCTCATACCCGATGCGCAGGTTTTGGAATAAACAGGTATCATTCCGGAAGGTCAAGCTGCAAAACGTACGTGCAAGGAACCGTGCCATGTATGCCTATAAATCGAAGGTGATCGTGCCATCCAGCCACCAGGTGACTCTCACGCTTCCTTCCGACATGCCCGAAGGTGAAGCCGAGGTGATCGTGCTGGCATCCTCCGACCAGTCTGCAGCCAAGACTCCGGCATCCCTGCAGAGCTTTGATGACTGGCTCGATGATTTACTGAAAGAGGTGCCATCAACTGCCACCGTACCGCTCGAAGCCCTGCGCCGTGAGAATCTGTATGATGACTGAACGGCGATGATCTTTCTCGATACGAACATCGTCCTACGCCTGGTCGATACCCAAGCACCGGAACATCAAGCGGTGCGACACATGGTGTCGAACCTGGAAGCACGAGGCGAGTCGTTGGTAATCGGACTGCAGGTACTGGTGGAAACCTGGGTAGTCGCTACGCGCCAGTCGCACTTCACAGGCGCTCGGCCGCGAAGGTGTCGCAGGCTGAAGGATTTCCGGACTCAAAGCCCTGGCGGAACCACTGGACGCGCTGCTCGGACGTGCCGTGCGTGAAAGCATCCGGCACTACCGTGCCCTGGCTGCGGCGTTGCAGATTGTCGTCGCCGATGGCGCTGGCGGTGTTCATCGCTTCCTCCAGGTCGCCCGGCTCCAACCAGTCGTGGCGCCGTTGCGCGTGGTATCCCCACACACCCGCATAGCAATCGGCCTGCAACTCCTGCCGCACCAGCAGGCCGTCGGCGCCCTCCATGTCCGTCCCACTCGCGCGGGCCGCATTGACCCTGTCGAGAACCCCCGTGACGGCCTGCACATGATGGCCCACCTCGTGCGCGATCACATAGGCCTCGGCGAAGTCCCCGCCACCGCCCAGCCGGGCCTCCATCTGCCGGAAGAAGCTCAGGTCGATGTAGACGGTGCGGTCGCCCGGACAATAGAACGGGCCCACCGCCGCGGACGCGCCGCCGCAGGCGGATGCGACTTGCCCGGTGAACAGGACCAGCCGGGGTGGCGAGTAGGTCGAGCCGCTGGCCTGAAAGATCTCGCTCCAGACATCCTCGGTTTCACCCAGGATACTCGCCACGAAAGCCGCCGCCTCGTCGTCGGCGGGGGTTCGTTCCGCCGGCGCGCCAATGCCTGGCGGCTCTCCCTGGATCATCGACAGCAGGGCAAGGATTTCCATGGGGTTCTTGCCCATCAGCAGACCAAGCACCACGACGACGGCCACGCTACCCAAGCCGAGTTTGATCGCACCGCCCCTGACGCCGCGGCGATCTTCCACATTGCTGCTACGCCGTGCGCGAGTCCATTTCATCCGTCTTGCTCCCGATCAGATAGGAAATTCAACCGCTTTCGCCCGAGTATCCCACCCCTCTTATGCTCCGTCAATGCGTTGCGAAGCAGGCCAACAGGGCCGAAGCGAACGGTTCTCGCGGTGCCGCGGCCGTCCTCTCCCGACCGGCAAACCCGGACTCTCCCCCCGATCAAGGCACCAACGCCCGGCTGCGCTCGCGGATCTCCCGATTCAGAATACGGTTGTCCTGCGAGTAGTCCACCGGCACATCGACCAGGTGCACGCCGCCGTCCGCCAGGCACTGGCGCAGCACCGGCTCCAGGTCCTCGCTGCGCTCGATGCGATGGCCGCGGGCGCCATAGGCCGCCGCGTAGGCCACGAAATCGGGGTTGCCGAAGTCCAGGCCGTAGCTGGCCAGGCCCATCTGGGCCTGCTTCCACTTGATCATGCCGTAACCGCCGTCGTTGAGGATCAGCACCACCAGATCCAGACCCAGGCG
>CAYMHN010000604.1:0-2584 GCA_964390235.1 uncultured Candidatus Competibacteraceae bacterium | reverse complement strand
TCCAGGGCCAGGCCAGCCTCCCAGCGTTCCTCGATGAAATAGTCGTGGAAGGCCTTCTTGTTGCGGGCGATGCCGCTGTCGGTCGGGGGGTTACTCATGGCGGCATTATAAGTCGCCCGGTTGAGCGGCGGGGTATTTTTGTCGACAATGCCGGATCAACCCCACGATCCACAACGAGATAGGCAAGGTGGCAGTCTGTGCAGACCGTTAACAAGAGCGCGCTGGTGCCGTATTCGGCTGTGCAGATGTATGAACTGGTCAACGATGTCGCGGCCTATCCACAGTTTCTGCCCTGGTGCCGAACAGCCCGCGTCGAAGACCGGCGGGACGATGAACTGCTGGCCAGCATCGAAATGGCCAAGGGTCGGCTGCACAAGAGCTTCACGACCCGCAACCGGTTGTATCCGCATGAGCGCATCGAGCTGTTCCTGGTCGACGGACCGTTCCGCCACCTGCATGGCGTCTGGCGCTTTCAGGCCTTGCGCGAGGACGCCTGCAAGGTGTCCCTGAGTCTGGAGTTCGAGTTCGCCAATCTGCTGATCCGTACCGCGGTCGGGCCGATCTTCAACCGTATCGCCGATACCCTGGTCGATTCGTTCTGTCGCCGGGCCGAGCAGGTCTATGACTGAGACGGTTCACGGGTTCTCGGGCGGTCGTTTGCGCAGCGACAGCGTCGGGAGCTGACCCGCCGCGCCGGCGGGCCGGGTCAGCTTGGGTTTCTGCCGAATCCGGACCTTGGGCTGGGCGTCGTCGGCTTCGCCGTGTATGACGGGTGGTCTGGGTGCCCGGGGTTTGGGGGCGGGGCGTGGCGGAGCCTGGGCGGACACGCCCTTGCTATCCAGCCGGTTCAGCGCGGCCTGGCGCTGCTCCTCGGGAACCGGGCCGGCGTCGCTGCCGTCCAGATTGACCCGTTGGGCGCCTTCGGCCACCACGGCACGCAGATAGTCGGTCCTGCCACACCAGTAGGCCAGCGCGCGCCGCACGGCCTTCTTGGAGTGGTGGTCGGCGAGGGCTTGGTGGGCGGGTTGCAGAATATCCTCGGGCAGCGCCACCGGGGGTTGGCGGAACGCCTTGGGGAACTGCTCGCGCAGGGCATCGAGGGCCGCCGTCACGCTCGGCGGGATGGGCCGGGTCAGGGTTATGGTGATGGTTTTCTGCGGTCTGGGCATGATGTGCCTCGTCAGAGCACGTGCTGCGGGCTTGGACAGTTGGGGTCTGCCTTATAGGCGTACAGTAAGGGTTTGTTTCAGCAAATGCAATTGATACCCGGGTCATGACCGCGTCGCGCGCCGGCGGATCGTCCATGGTGCGGATCGAGGTCGTCCATGCCCGGCCGGACCGGCAGACGCTGATCCGCCTGAGCTTGCCGGCGGGCAGCACGGTGGCCGAGGCTGTTGCCCGGTCGGGGCTGGGTGCCCTGTATCCGGAGCTGGATCCGACCGCCGTGGGCATATTCGGTCGGCGTTGCTCGCCGGATACGGTACTGCAGGACGGGGACCGGGTCGAACTCTACCGGCCACTGAGCGCCGATCCCAAGGAAATCCGGCGGCGCCGGGCGCGTGGCGCTAACCGTCGGTCTCCACCCGGCTGAGCGTGTCGCCCTCGAAGAACAGGGTCACCCGGTGTTGCTCGCCGCGATCGGGATTGCCGGACGGGTAGTACAGATAGACATAGTCCCAGCGATCCTCCCTGAACGGGTCCGCCACCAGCGGCGTGCCCAACAGGATCTGCACCTGGCGCTTACTCATGCCCGGCTGCAATTGCGCGAGCTGTTCGGCTTCGATGACATTGCCCTGGCGAACATCCAGGCGGTAGAAAGTGGGTGTGAAGCCGGCGCAGCCGGGGAGCAGAAGGCCGGCCAGCAGAGCGATCAGCAGTGTTCGCGGCATGTGGTAGTGGGTCTGGATTGGTCGGGGCTAATGATAGCCTATGGTAGACGTTTAGTGCGGATTCGCCCGGTTGATCATTTCGCGGGCATGTTCCAGGGTTTTCCGGGTCAGCTCCAGGCCCCCCAGCATCCGGGCGATCTCGGTGACCCGCTGTTCATCGCTCAGAACCCCTATCGCGACTTCAGTGTGCCCGCTACCGCTGTTTTTCTCAACCCGCAGTTGCTGGTGAGCCTGGGCGGCGACCTGGGGCAGGTGGGTGACGCACAGTACCTGCCGGACCCGTCCGACCTCGCGCAGCCGGAGGCCGACGATTTCCGCCACCGCGCCGCCGATGCCGGTATCGACCTCATCGAAGATCAGCGTCGGAATGCGGGCGCTATGGGCGGTGATCACCTGTATGGCCAGACTGATCCGCGACAGCTCGCCCCCGGAGATGGTCTTGGCCAGAACTTGCAGCGGCTGGCCGGGATTGATGCCGACCAGGAAGCTGACCTGGTCCAGGCCATGGCGGGTCGGTTCCGGCAGCGGTTCCAGGGCGATCTGGAAGCGCCCGCCGCTCATGCCCAGCTCCTGCATGGTCTCGGTGACCGCGCCGGCCAGCCGGTCCGCCGCCGCGCGGCGCCGTTCCCGCAATTGCTCCGCCAATATCCGGTAGTGCGTCTGCGCGTCGACGACCTCGCGGGCCAGTTGTTCAC
>CAYMHN010000603.1:0-2591 GCA_964390235.1 uncultured Candidatus Competibacteraceae bacterium | reverse complement strand
CCACGCTTGCCGGGGCGCTCGCCCAGCAGAACGCCGAGGCGCTGGCCGGCATCGTGCTCACCCAGGTGGTCAGCCCCGGCGCGCCGGCGGTCTGTGGCGGTGTCACCTCCAATGTGGACATGAAATCCGGTGCACCGGCCTTCGGCACCCCGGAATACCTCAAGGCCGCCCAGATCGGCGGGCAGTTGGCCCGTCACTACCAGCTGCCCTACCGGTCTTCCAACGCCAATGCCGCCAACAGCGTCGATGCCCAATCGGCCTACGAGTCGGTGATCAGCCTGTGGGGCGCGATCAGCGGGCACACCAATCTGCTGATGCACGGCGCCGGCTGGCTGGAGGGCGGACTGTGCGCCTCGTTCGAAAAAGTGTTGCTGGATGCCGAGCTGTTGCAGATGATGCAGGCCTATCTGGAGCCGATCGCGGTCGACGACGATGCCCTGGCCCTGGACGCGATGCGCGAAGTCGGGCCGGGTGGCCATTTCTTCGGCTGCGCCCACACCATGGAACGCTATGAAACCGCCTTCTACTCGCCCCTGATCTCGGACTGGCGTAACCACGAGAGCTGGGTCGAGGCGGGCTCCCCCTCGACCACCGACCATGCCCACCGGCTGGTGCAACAATTGCTGGCCGAGTATCAGCCACCGCCACTGGACGAGGCCATCGCCGAGGAGCTGGCGGCCTTCGTCGAACGACGCCGGCGGGAAGGCGGGGTCGCGCCGGTTTGAGCAAATCCGTTGCGCGCCGTCGATGGCGCCGGCTGGGCCGCTTCGCCACCTGGCTGATCCTGATCTGGCTGGGGCTGTCACTGCTGCTGGTGGTGCCGCTGCGCTGGCTGCCGCCGCTGACCTCCAGCTTCATGCTCCAGGCCCGGCTGAGCGGCACCGAGGTCAGGCATCAGTGGGTGACCTGGAGCGAGATTGCCCCGGTCATGGCCCTGGCCGTGGTCGCCGCCGAGGACCAGCGTTTCCCGGTCCACGGGGGCTTCGATTTCACCGAAATCCGTCAGGCCGTGCAGGCCTACCGGGACGGCGCCCGGCTGCGCGGGGCTAGTACCATCAGCCAGCAGGTGGCCAAGAATCTGTATCTCTGGCCGGCCAGCAGCTGGCCGCGCAAGGCCCTGGAAGCCTGGTTCACCCTGCTGATCGAGCGGACCTGGCCCAAGCAGCGGATCCTCGAGGTCTATCTCAACATCGCCCAGTTCAGTGTTACCATCTTCGGCGTTGAGGCGGCCAGCCAGGCGTATTTCGGCAAATCCGCTGCCCGGCTCGACGCTAACGAGGCGGCACTGCTGGCCGCCGTGCTGCCGGCGCCGACCGTGTATCGGATCGACGCGCCCTCCGCCCGGCTGCGCGAGCGCCAGCGCTGGATACTCCGGCAGATGCGCCAGCTGGGCGGCCCGGCCTATCTTCACAACCTGTAAGGAGTTGTCCACCGACATGCCCACGCATGCCACCGAGCCGTTTCCTTCACGCCAGTTCATCAATACCCTGGGACTGGCCCTCTGCCTGGGTCTGCTGGCCTTCGGCTACTACCTGGAATACATGCAGGGTTTGGAGCCCTGCCCGCTGTGCATGGTCCAGCGGGTGGTGTTCATGGCCCTGGCCGTGGTGTTCCTGGCCGCCGCCGTGCACAATCCGCTAGGCTGGGGGTCGCGTGTGTACGGTGTGCTGATCCTGCTGCTGGCCGGCTTCGGCGCCTACGTGGCGGGGCGCCAGGTGTGGCTGCAGGGGCTGCCGCCCGAACTGGTGCCGGAATGCGGCCCGCCCCTGGACTACATGCTGGAGGTCTTCCCGCTGGCCGAGGTCATCACCACGGTGCTGAGCGGTTCGGGCGAATGCGCCGAGGTCGACTGGACCTTCCTCGGCCTGAGCATCGCCGGCTGGGCGCTGGTCATGTTCGTGCTGCTGGGCATGATGGGCGCGGTGCGCAACAGCTACACCCGCTGAACCGCGCCCGACCCGACTCACAGACTGGCGAACACCCGCGCCGCCGCCGCCACGGTGGCGTCGATATCGGCTTGCGTGTGGGCCGAGGACAGGAAACCGGCCTCGAAGGCCGAGGGCGCGAGATAAACGCCCTGGTCCAACATGCCGTGGAAGAAGCGCTTGAACCGCTCGATATCGCAGGCCATGACCTGCTGGTAACGGGTAATCTTGGGTTCCGCGCTGAAGAAGAAGCCGAACATGCCGCCAACCAGGTTGGTGCTCAGCGGGATGCCGGCCTCGCGGGCGGCGGTTTCCAGCCCCTCGCAGAGCCGCTGGCCGGCGGTCTCCAGGCGTTGGTGGAAGCCCGGCTCCGAGACCAGCGCCAGCGTCGCCAGCCCGGCGCTCATCGCCACCGGATTACCGGATAGCGTGCCGGCCTGATACACCGGACCCAGCGGCGCCAGATGGGCCATTACCTCGCGCTTGCCGCCGAAGGCGCCGACCGGCATGCCGCCGCCGATCACCTTGCCGAAGGCGGTCATGTCCGGGGTTACGTTGTATTTCGCCTGCGCCCCACCCAGGGCGACCCGGAAGCCGGTCATCACCTCGTCGAAGACCAGCAGGATGCCGTGCTCGTCGCACAGCGCGCGCAGCCCTTCCAGAAAC
>CAYMHN010000602.1:0-2592 GCA_964390235.1 uncultured Candidatus Competibacteraceae bacterium | reverse complement strand
CGGGCGTCGATCAGAAACCGGGCGCGCAGCGGTTCCGGGCCTGCGATCCGCCAGTGGTCGGTGCGCCATTCAGCACGGCCAGCGCGACCGGCCAGGACCCGCACGCCGGCGGCGCGGGCATCGGCCAGCAAGGCCTGGTCGAAACGTTCGCGATCCAGCAGCCATTCCCGGTTGCCGGCGAACGCCGTGCCGTTCCAGTACGCACTGCGCCGCGCCGCCACGCGCACCTCGCTCAAAGCCCGATCGCAAGCCAGGTGGCGCAGGCCTGCCAGGGCGCGTTCGGCCAGACCTTCCAGGGCCGGAAAACGCCGCGGCCGATCCAGCAGGGCGATCCGGTAACCGCGCGCATTCAGTCCCAGGGCGCAGGCCACGCCGGCCGGTCCGGCACCCAGGATGGCGATATCGACAGTCTCCGTGTTCATGCCGCTGGTCCCAGCAGATAGAGCACCAGCGGCAGACTGAGCAGGCCGAACAGGGTGGACAGGAAGATGACGGTGGTGGCGGTGGCGATGCCGACCTGGTAGCGCTGGGCGAACAGATAGGCATTGACTCCGGTCGGCAGCGCGGCGAGCAGCACCAGCACCGCGACCCACAGCGGCGGCAGGCCGAAGACCGGGGCCGCGAGCAACCAGACCAGCAGCGGGTGAGCGATGGTTTTCAGGCCCACCAGCAAGGTCGATTCGGGCAGATTGCCGGCCAGGCGGTAACGGGTCAGCGAGGCCCCGAGGGCGAACAGGGCTCCGGGCGTGGCGGCCAGACCGAGCAGTTCGGTGAACCGGTTCAGCGCCGCCGGAAACGGCCAGTCCAGCAGATTCCAGGCCAGGCCCAGACCCAGACCGATAATCACCGGATTGGTCACCAGTCCGTGTAGCGTGGCCAGCGGAATCCGCCACAAGCCCTTGGCCCGACCTCGGCCGACCTCCAGGGCGATGGTCACGGTGGGCATCAGCAGCAGGCTGTGGAAGGCGATCAGCAGGAACAGCGGCAGGGCGGCCTGCTGACCGAAAGCGGTCAGTACCAGCGGAATCCCCAGCAGCACGGTATTGGAGAACGCCGCGCTGAAGCCGGCGATGGGGGCGGCGGCCGGCGAGTGTCCGAACATCCGCCGGCTGGCGATCATGCCCAGCGCGAACAGCAGGAAGGCCGGCGGGTAATAGCTGAGCAGCAGACCCCAGGGCGGGGTCGCGGGCAGATCGGCCAGCGCCATGCTGCGAAACAGCAACGGCGGGATGGCGAAATTGAACACGAACAGCGACAGGCCGCGATTGGCGTGGTCGTCGAACCAGCCCAGGCGGGCGGCCGCATAGCCCAGCAGCAGGATGCCGAAGACCGGGGAAACCGTGATCAGGACGGCTTCCACGTCAGGCGCTCAGCCGGTGGTTCTCAGCGCATCCTTGACTGTCTCGCACTTGTGCGCCAGATGGTCGCGCAGGATCGTGGCCAGTCGTGGGCCGTCGCGCGAACGCAGGGCATCGAGTATCATTTCGTGCTCCTCGACGGCCTGTTTCCAGCGCGATTCGGACATGTTCGCCACATAGCGGGCATTGCGGATCCGGCCGGCCAGTCCGCGGTAGGTACTGATCAGCGTCTCGTTCTCGGTGGCCTCCAGGATGCGCTCGTGGATCTCCTGGTTGAGCGCGAAATAGCCGGGCCGGTCATGACGCTCGTAAGCATGCAGCATTTTCTCATGGGCCCGGGCGATGGCCGCCACGTCCCGGTCGGAAATGCGCTGGCAGGCCAGCTCACCCGCCAGGGCCTCCAGCGCTCCGACCACCGGGAACATCTCCTCGACATCGGCCAAGGTCAGCTGCGCGACCTTGGCCCCGCGCTGCGGCAGCAGTTCCAGCAGGCCCTCGGAGGCCAGCACCTTGAGCGCCTCGCGCAAGGGCGTGCGCGATACCCCGAAACGCTGGCACAGTTCGCGTTCCGGAACCCGGCTACCGGGGGGCAACTCGCCATCCAGGATCAGTCCGCGAATCCGCGCGACCAGTTGGTCGTGCAGCGATATCCGCGGGATCAGGTCTGATACTTGCGTGCTCATGAGGGAGATTGTAGCGCAGCGGCCAGCACCCGCACGACATGCCGCGCCTCGCGGCCGGTGCCGTCGGCGATCTGGTGGCGGCAGCTGGTGCCGTCGGCGACGATCAGAGTGTCCGGTTCGGCCGCGCGCACCGCGGGCAGCAGACTCGATTCTCCCATTTGCAGCGAGATATCCACGGTCTCACGCTGATAGCCGAAGGCTCCGGCCATGCCGCAGCAGCTGGCCGTGATCGCTTCGACTTGCAGTTCGGGGATCAGACCCAGACAGCGCTCCACCGCCCCCATGGCCCCGAAGGCTTTCTGATGGCAATGGCCGTGCAGCAGGGCCTTGCCGGACCGAGGCCGCAGTCCCAGTCGCAAGCGCCCGGCTTCGGCCTCGCGCGCCAGGAACTCCTCGATCAGCAGCGACTGCTCGGCCAGTTGCCGCGAGTCGTCGTCGGGCAATAGCGAAGGCAGTTCGTCACGCAGGGTGAACAGGCAGGAAGGCTCCAGGCCCAGTAGCGGCACGCCACGCCGCGCGTAGGGTAGCAGGGTGGCGCGCAGGCGTCGCTG
>CAYMHN010000601.1:0-2602 GCA_964390235.1 uncultured Candidatus Competibacteraceae bacterium | reverse complement strand
CTGTTCGGCATCGTCCAGGGCGGCGTCCACCCGGAACTGCGGCGCCGTTCCGCCGGCGGTCTGATCGAGATCGGCTTCGACGGCTACGCGGTCGGTGGGCTGGCGGTAGGCGAACCCAAGGCCGAGCGCGAGCTCACCCTGGAGCACACCGTGCCGCTGCTGCCGGAAGACCGCCCGCGCTACCTGATGGGCGTGGGCAAACCCGAGGACATGGTCGAGGCGGTGCGCCGCGGCATCGACCTGTTCGATTGCGTGCTACCGACCCGCAATGCCCGCAACGGCCAGCTGTTCACCCGCCATGGTCAGTTGCGCATCCGCAACAGCCGCTACCGCGACGATACCCGGCCGATCGACGAACACTGCGGCTGCTACACCTGCCGCCACTACAGCCGCGCCTATCTGCGCCACCTCGACCAGTGCAACGAAATTCTCGGCGCCCGGCTCAACACCCTCCACAATCTGTACTACTACCAGGAACTGATGCGCGAGCTGCGAACGGCCATCGCCGAACGGCGGCTGGAGGCTTTCGTGGCGGCGTTCCATGCGCAGCGCGAGCGGGCTCCAGAGTAGCCGTTTGCCTCACCCCAACGGCGGCAGCGTCCCCTGCATCGAGGGCCGCCGGGCGAAACCGGCGTACCAGTCGGCCAGCGCCGGGCAATCGGCGCGCCAGCCGAGATCGGCATAGCGGAAATCCAGATAACCCAGTGCGCAAGCCGTGGCGATGACGCCGATGTCGAATCGCTCGCGGAACCCGGCGCAGTCCCGCTCCAGCAGGGCCAGGGCGCGGCGCAGCTTGCCGAGTTGGCCCTGGATCCAGTCGTCCCAGCGCAGCGCCTCCGGGCGCAGCACGGTCTCGTAGCGCACCAGCACGGCCGCGTCCAGAATGCCATCGGCCAGGGTCTGGCGGCGCAGCGCGTCCCAGCGGGTGTCGTCTTGTGGGAACAGCCGCGGACCGTCGTGCAGGGTGTCCAGATACTCGCAGACCACCCGGGAGTCGAATAGCACCTGCCCATCACCCAGCTCCAGGGCCGGAATCTTGCCCAGCGGATTGGCGCGGTACAACGCCGCCGCCTCGCTGATCGGGCTGGGCATGTGCTCGACCAGTTCGAGCCGCTCGTGCAAGCCGGTTTCCAGGGCGAGCACCCGAACCTTGCGGACGTAGGGGGACGTCTGGCTGTAATGCAGTTTCATCAGTTCATGGCCTCTCGTGAAATCTCAATACATGCCTGTACTTGTGTTTAACACTACAACGCACGGTAGATATTTTGCGTCAGAACCCGGAGGGTTCACAGCGATCAGCCGGCGGTTGAGACCGCCGCAGGCGGTGTTGCACGCGTAAGCCCAACAGCGAAAGCAAGTGCTCGATCGAGAGTAGCCATTTTCGCCGGGGACAGCGAACCGATGAAGTTGGTGAGAGAACTCTTGGGCAAACTCATCAACTCGTCGCAGTGGATACTGCTTTCATGTTTCAGCCCCTCATCGGCTCCAACGTCAACCTGGGTATGCAACCCGTCGCGACGCGTGTAGACCGGAGCGCAAACGACCGTTGAGAAGGACGAATCAATGAGCAATTGGCGGCTGACGATCACGAACACCCGTTGCCGCCGCGGATCTCGTGAAGATGGATTCTGAACGAGGTACAGTTCGCCGCGCCTCACAGGGGGACCTGGTATGCCAGAGCGTCCTCCGCCTCCGCGTTCAATTCCTCGGCGTGAGCATTGATTACGGCCAGATCACCCGCGTCCTCGCCCGGTCTCGGCCAAGCAAAATAGGCCCGCAGCGCCGCAGCAACGAGTTCGCTGCGTTCGGGCGGATTGGGGGCCCGTTGATCCAGGATCGCTCGGACATCGTCCGGCAATGTAACGACGGTTTCTGCGCTCATGCATTGCATATTACGGCGGCACGTCCCCTCCGGCAAGTGAGCGAAAGAACCCATCCAGGCCAAGATCCGAGGTATGCCGATGACCGGCGAGGCGCGACCCATCAAAGCAGCTCCTGCTCCAGGCTGATATCGACCATCAGTTCGTCGGCCAGGCTTTCCAGCAGGTCGCGCAGTTCCTCGTTCGCCACGCTCTCCGGCACCGACAGGGTGGCGCGAGCCTCGAACAGCGTGCCGCCGGCCATCGAGGCGCTATAGGTCTCGGTGGACAGCTCCTCGATGCTGATGTCGCGGGTGGCCAGGGCGTGGGCGATGTCGTGGACGATACCAGGATGGTCCTGGCCGACCAGTTCCAGGTGCAGGGTGCGCCGGGCCGGCGACGGGGTCTCGCTGCTGTGCTCGACCGTCACCTGCAAGCCGGTTGCGCGCAGCGCGCGCAGGGCTTCGGTCATCGAGTCGACCTTGCCATCCGGCACCTTGACCAGCAGGATGCCGGCGAACTTGTTGGCCAGATGGGCCATGCGGCTCTCTTCCCAGTTGCCCCCGTGTTCGGCGATGACCGCCGAGAGGGCGTCGACCAGACCGGGCCGGTCGTCGCCGATGATGGTCAGTACCAGTGTTGCCATGATGTTCGAACTCCTCGGGGTATTATCTTCGGCGAAAAAGGCCTTATGCCGCGTTCTCATAGGCGTCCAGCGGCGGGCAGGTGCAGACCAGGTTGCG
>CAYMHN010000600.1:0-2606 GCA_964390235.1 uncultured Candidatus Competibacteraceae bacterium | reverse complement strand
GGATGTGGTGACGCAGGAACCGCATCGGTCGGGAGGGTCGCGAGCGATGCGGTTCGTTCCTCACCAGCATCCTACGCGGGCTCCAGGCAGCGCCGGGTCCGGGCATGGCCGTTGCAGTCGGTGATGACGAGGTGCAGTGTGTTCACGAAGGGCATCATGGCCGGTGAATCGTGACGCTGCAAGGTAGAGCGGCAATCCGGATGATAGAATGATCGCAACGGTCCTGCCGCGGCAGCGGCCCCTTCAGGGAGGTAACCGATGATGCGGATCGATCCGCAACAACTGACAGACATCACGCGACGCTTGGTCGATACTTATCATCCCGAGCGGATCATCCTGTTCGGGTCTCGGGTCTGGGGTGTGCCGAACGAATCCAGCGATGTCGATCTGCTGGTGGTGGTTGACCGGTCGGATGAGCCAGCCTGGCACAGAGCGCGTAAAGGTTATCTGAGCCTCTTCGGAGTCGGCGTGCCCTGCGATGTCATGGTCCGCACCGCCGATGAAGTGGCACGCGAAACTGCTGTACCGGCATCACTGATGCACAAGATCATCGCGGACGGGCGCGTGATCTATGGCTGAAGCAGTCGACCGCCTGGTTGGAGTATGGCTGAACAAGGCCCGTCACGATATCGAAACGGCGCGGCGTGCGGTCGATCATGCGGAGCCTATCACCGATACGGCCGTGTATCACTGCCAGCAGGCGGCTGAAAAAGCGCTCAAGGCGGTGCTTATCAAGCAGGGCGAACCCGTGTTCAAGACCCATGATCTCGTTGCACTGCTGACGAAATGCGCCAGCAGCGATCAGACATTCACCTGCTGGGTCGAAGTCGCGGCGACGCTGACACCTTATGCGACGGCTTTCCGTTATCCATCTGATGATCCCGACCCGCCGCTGACAGACGCCCACGATGCCATCAGGATGGCAAAACAGTTGCTTGAATTCGTGGAGGGTAAGCTGATTACGGAAGAGCGGCCCGCGCATGGAGCAGAAGAAGAGTGTTCCAATGAGCCACGAAAGGATGACTGAATCCCGTTGTGGTTCGCACGTCTACCCGTAGCAGCGCATTCACAAAGGGATTGTGTCCAGCGACTCATACAATCGCCGCCCGATGGCTGCCCAGTCCAGCGCTTCCGGAAACGGCGCCACGACCGGGTCCGTCAACTGGCTCCGCAAGGAGCGGGCCATATCCTCGGGGGCGGGTTCGCACAGCCCGGGTAGGATGCCGGTGAGGCACGAACCGCATCGGTCGCGTTGCGACGCCGGGACTATACCACTTGCGCGTGTATCAGCCCTGCCTACGCACCACTTCCGGTAGACCCCGCCAGGCGAACACCTCGAGGCTCTCGCGGGAGTATGGGTAGGATGTGGTGACGCAGGAACCGCATCGGTCGGGAGGGTCGCGAGCGATGCGGTTCCTGCCTCACCAGCATCCTACGCGGGCTGAACGCGTGGCCAATGTGATCACGCCCACAAATCGGCCAACGGGAATTCGATCGCCGCGAAGGGAACGATGGCCACCCGGTCGTCGTCCTTGAGCGTGGCCTCCAGCTGGAAGGAAGCCCTGGAGCGCTACTTTCCCGAGTTCCTGGCGCTGCTGTTTCCGCAGACCCATGCCGGCATCGACTGGACACAAGGGTATGTCTTTCTCGACAAGGAACTGCAGAAAGTAACCCGCAAGGCCGAAACGGGCCGGCGAATCGCCGACAAGCTGGTGCGGGTGATCGATACCGAAGGTTGCGAGGACTGGCTGCTGATCCATATCGAAGTCCAGGGGGAGGATCAGCATGACTTTGCCGAACGGCTGTTCGTCTACAATTACCGCATCTACGACCGCTATCGCCGCCCGGTGGTCAGTCTGGCGGTGCTGGCCGACGAACAGGCCGACTGGCGCCCGGAGCGGTTCGGCTACAGCCGCTGGGCTGCGAGGTCGGCATCCGGTTTCCGGCGGTGAAGCTGCAGGACTACCGGGGCCGCTGGTCCGAGCTGGAGGCGTCCGACAACCCGTTCGCGGTAGTGGTCCAGGCGCATCTCCAGACCCAAGCGACGCGCCATGCCGACGAGGCCCGCTACCGTGCCAAGCTGGCACTGGCCAAGAGTTTGTACCGGCGCGGCTGGTTGCGGGAGGATATACTGGAATTGTTTCGTGTGATCGACTGGATGCTGCGCCTGCCGGAAGGTCTGGAAGACCGCTTGTGGGTGGAAATCCAGCGCTACGAAGAGGTGGAGAAGATGCCTTACGTCACGAGTGTCGAGCGGATCGGTATCCGCAAGGGGATACAGCAGGGCTTGCAGCAGGGCTTGCAGCAGGGTCTGCTGCGACAGATCAACAAGCGTTTTGGTGCCGATGTGGCCGCGCAAAGTCAACCGCTGCTGGCGCGCATCGATGATCCCGATCGGCTGGAGGATCTGTTCGAGCAGGTATTGGACAGCGCCGACGGCGAAGCGTGGCTGCGGGTCTTGCAGCAACAGGGTTGAATAGTCCATGGCCTCCGATCCGGTGATCAGCACCCTGGCCGACGATTAGCCTTCCGGTATGGCCATCGCCGAGCGCTTCGAGCGGTTCCTCCCTCGCAACCGCTTCGCTCGCAGCGTGTCGATTCTGGCC
>CAYMHN010000599.1:0-2612 GCA_964390235.1 uncultured Candidatus Competibacteraceae bacterium | reverse complement strand
GCGGCGATCGCGGTGGCGGCCGGCTGCGGTGCCGGCTTGGCAGCCGAGGGGGCGGCTTGAGATGCCTTTGCGGCAGTCGCCACTGGTGCAGTGGAGGCTGACTGAGCCTGCTGATGATGGCGACGTAGGATGGAATCTTCCGGAATCGATGTACTCATGACGGCACTCCCGTGCGGTTATTCGAATGCTTGTAAATGGCAAGATTAGGCCATATAGCCGCGACTGGCAACGCAATCAGGCTAGCGCCCGTATACCATGCAGCACCCGGAATGCGGTACCGCAGGCGGTATCGATGAAATCGCGCATATAGGCCAGCTTCCGGTCGGCTGTGCGCAGGGCGGCATACAAGGTACACCAGAACGGCTCCAGACCCAAGGGCCGGGCGGCGATGTAATCGCGTGCCAGGTACTCGGTCAGAACCCAGCTGGGTAGCGCCGCCACCCCACGACGACTGGCCACCAATTGCATGATCATCACGGTCAGCTCGGTAGTGCGGATCGCCGCCGGCTCGATACCGGCCGGGTCGAGGAAATGCTTGAATACATCAAGTCGCTCGCGTTCCACCGGATAGCTGATCAGGGTCTCCCCGGCCAGATCCCCGGGGGCGATCCAGCTTCTGGCGGTCAAGGGATGCGTCTTGGCCAGGGCCAGCATGCCCTGGTAGCTGAACAGGGGTTCATAGCTGATCGCCGGATCGTCGATCGGGTCCGAGGTCACCACCAGATCGGCCTCGCCGCGGATCAGGGCCGGCAGCGGCGCGAAGCTGATGCTGGTGAGGATGTCCAGCTCGACTTCCGGCCAGTTGTCGCGAAACGCGTCCATGGTCGGCATCAGCCACTCGAAGCAGCTATGGCATTCAATGGCGATGTGCAGGCGACCGGCCTTGCCGCCTACCAAGCGGAGCAGGTCGCGCTCGGCCCCGGCTGCCGCCGGCAATACCTGATCAGCCAGCTCCAGCAAGCACTGGCCGGCCGGGGTGAAGCGCAGCGGCCGCGTCTTGCGCATGAACAGTGGCAGACCGTAGTAGTCCTCGATCGCCTTGATCTGATGGGACAGCGCCGACTGGGTCAGATGCAGGCGCTCGGCAGCCTGGGCCAGACTACCACCGTCACGCAGCATGGCCAGGGTGCGCAGGTGGCGTAGCTCGATGAACATTAGACTCATTCATCTTCAGCCTGAAGATAATGAGATTGTCTCAAGCTGTTGCTCATTGCACAATGTCCAGTGGAAAAATTCAACCCTCGCAATCGGCTATGTCCTCATCACGTCTCGACCTGCTGCACGATTTGCTCAACCGCCGCATCCTGCTGCTCGACGGCGGCATGGGCACCATGATCCAGTCCTACCGACTGACCGAATCCGATTACCGCGGCGAGCGCTTTCGCGACCGGGACGGCGACCTCAAGGGCAATAACGACCTGCTGGTACTGACCCAGCCGGAGCTGATCCGCGAGATCCATGCCGCCTATCTGGCCGCCGGCGCGGACATTATCGAGACCAACACCTTCAACGCCACGGCAGTGGCGATGGCCGATTATGGCATGCAGACGCTGGTCGGCGAGATCAACCTCGAAGCCGCCCGACTGGCACGCTCGGCGGCCGATGTGGCCAGCACCGACCGACAGCCGCGCTTCGTCGCCGGAGTGCTGGGGCCGACCAATCGCACGACCTCGATCTCACCCGATGTCAATAATCCGGGTTACCGCGCGATCAGTTTCGACCAGCTGGTGGAGACCTACAGCGAGTCCCTGGCGGGACTGATCGAGGGCGGAGTCGACCTGCTCATGGTCGAGACCATTTTCGACACCCTGAACGCCAAGGCGGCGCTGTTCGCCATCGATCGCTACCGCGAACAGCATGGTGTGGCTCTCCCGGTAATGATCTCGGGTACCATCACCGACGCTTCCGGGCGCACCCTGACCGGCCAGACCACCGAAGCTTTCTACAACTCATTACGCCACAGCCAGCCGCTGAGCATGGGTCTGAACTGCGCGCTGGGCCCTTACGAGCTGCGTCAGTACGTCGAGGAACTGGCCCGGATCAGCGAGTGCTTCGTCTCGGCTCACCCCAATGCCGGCCTGCCAAACGAGATGGGCGGCTACGATCTCGACCCCGAGGCCATGGCCGTGGAGATCAGCGAGTGGGCGCGGGAGGGTTTTCTCAACATCGTCGGCGGTTGCTGTGGCACCACGCCGGAGCATATCCGCGCCATCGGTGAGACCATCGCCGGTGTCGCACCGCGTGTCCTGCAGGAACGGCCGACGGCCTGTCGGCTGAGCGGACTGGAACCGTGTACGATCGGAAAATCCCCCCTTTCTCCCCTCTTTGAAAAAGGGGGGTCGGGGGGGATTTTCGTCAACATCGGCGAACGCACCAATGTCACCGGCTCGGCGCGCTTCAAGCGACTGATCAAGGACGGTGACTACAACACCGCGCTGGAAGTGGCCCGGCAACAGGTGGAAAGTGGCGCCCAGCTGATCGATGTCAATATGGACGAAGGTCTGCTGGACGCCGAGGCGGCCATGACCACTTTCTTGAACCTGATCGCGGCCGAACCCGACATCGCCCGGGTGCCAGTGATGATCGACTCCAGTAAATGGTCGGTGATCGAG
>CAYMHN010000598.1:0-2612 GCA_964390235.1 uncultured Candidatus Competibacteraceae bacterium | reverse complement strand
ATCGAAAAATGATCGGGGAGGGCAACTTCCCGCCTGTTGGCGGGTCGGTGGGTTAGTTAATACAATCCTGAGAATCCGTCATGCTCGTAAAACGACTGATCGGTCTGCTGATGCTGATCGGGGTACCGATGATGGCCCTATCGATCGACAAAGAATTCACCGTCCAGGTGATCGCGCCCGATACCCAAGAGCGCAGCTACGCACTCGAGGAACTGGTTACGCATCTGCTGGCGCAGCGCGTGGTCTTCGTCGGCGAGAGCCATGACCGCTACGATCATCATCTGGCCCAGCTGGCGGTGATTCAGGCTTTGCACCAGGCGCAACCGCGGCGCTGGGTCATCGGTATGGAATTCTTCCAGCAACCCTTCCAGGCTGAACTGGATGCCTATATCGCCGACCGGCTCGACGAGCCGGAACTGCTCCGGCGCAGCGAGTATTTTCAGCGCTGGGGCTACGATTACCGGCTGTATCGACCGATTTTTCGTTACGCGCGGGAACAAGGCATCCCCTTGATCGCGCTCAATGTCAGCACCGAACTGGTCGAGGCCGTCAGCCGCAAGGGCCTGGATGGTCTGGACGAGGACGAGCGTGCCCAGCTACCCGACGAGATACCGCCGCTGGATGCCGGCCACAGCGAATTGCTGCGCAGCGTCTACGAGCAGCATCCGGGGACCGGCGGTTTCGAACGTTTCGTCGATGTCCAGCGGCTTTGGGATACCGGCATGGCGGGGCGGGCCGCTGATTATCTGCGTGAACACCCCGAGCAAGCCATGGTAGTGCTGGCCGGCAGCGGTCATATCGCCCCGCAAGGCAGCATTCCGGAGCGTCTGGAGCAACAGCTGGGCATCGCCGGCGTGGTGCTGCTACCCGAGGAGTCGGATCTGGGAATAGGGCGCGATGCAGCCTACCGCCTGCTGGTGACCGAGGCGCCATCCCTGCCTCCGGCGGGCCGCATGGGGATCTATCTGGATTTCAGCAACGGTGTCAGCGCCGGCGCGATACAGCCGGACAGTGCCGCGGAACGGGCCGGTGTCCAGTCCCTGGATCATATCCTTGCCATCGACGACCGGCCCGTCGATACGCTGACGGATTTGCGCCTGGCCCTGCTCGACAGGACGCCCGGCGAGCGCGTCACGCTTACCGTGCGCAGTCCCGATGATGCCGCCGAGCGTTCACTGGAACTGGTGCTGGATTAGCCGGCCGCCGCGGTTGCGGCGGCCGTAAAGCACTCAATGACCGAAGACGAAGAACAGGCAGAAAGCGATGGCCAGCAGGAACATCGGCACGGAGACCAGATTGGCCTTGCCGGACAGCAGCTTGATCAGCACATAGCTGATGATGCCCAGGCCGATGCCGGCGGCGATCGAATAGGTCAGCGGCATGGCCAGGGCGGTAATGACGGCCGGCACGTAGTCGGTGGTGTCGTCCCAGTCGATCTCGGCCAGGCCGCGGGTCATCACGCAAGCCACGTACAGTAAGGCCGCGGCGGTTGCGTACGCCGGGATCATGCCGGCCAGCGGGGCCAGGAACAGGGCCAGACCGAAGCAGATCGCGGTGACCACGGCGGTCAGTCCGGTACGTCCGCCCACGGCGACACCGGCGGCGCTTTCGATGTAGCTGGTGGTGTTCGAGGTGCCGACCAGGGCGCCGGCCACGGTAGCCGAGCTGTCGGCCAGCAAGGCCTGGCGCATGCGCGGCAGCCTGCCTTCCGCGTCCAGCAAGCCCCCCCGATGGGAGACCCCGATCAAGGTACCGGCGGTGTCGAACAGATCGACGAACAGCATGGTGAACACCACGATCATGAAGCTCAGCTCCAGCACCCGGCCCAGGTCCAGCGCCATCAGGGTCGGCGTGACATCCGGCGGCATGGACACCACGCCGGTGTATTCGGTCAGACCCAGCGGCAGGCCGGCCAGGGCCACGACCAGGATGCCGATGATGGTGGCGCCGATGATCCGGAAGTGATTGAGCACCGCGATCAGCACGAAGCCGATCAGCATCAGCACGACCGGCCATTGCGCCATATTCCCCAGGGTCACCAGGGTGGCGGGGTGATCGACGACCACCCCGGAGTTTTGCAGCGCGATGATGCCCAGGAACAGACCGATGCCGGCCGAGGTGGCCATTTTCAGTACCCGGGGGAAGGCGTTGATGATGGCCTCGCGGATTCCGCTGAGACTCAGCAGCACGAACAGCACGCCGGAGCAGAACACCGCGCCCAGAGCTTCCTGCCAGCTGTAACCGTAGGTCAGCACCACGGTGTAGGCGAAGAAGGCGTTCAGCCCCATGCCTGGCGCCAGGGCGATCGGATAGTTGGCGTACAGCCCCATGATCAGGGTGCCGATGATGGCGGCCACGCAGGTGGCGACGAACACCGCCCCCTGATCCATGCCGGCGCCGGCCAGGATCGCCGGGTTGACGAAAATGATATAGGCCATGGTCAGGAAGGTGGTGACCCCCGCCACGATCTCGGTGCGCACATTGGTGCCGTGTTGAGCAAGCTGGAACATGAGGACCTCGCCGGTGGAACGATTGGTGTTATGAGTTTCCCGACAGACTATAAACCAGAGCTTGATAACCAAGATAGCAGGGATTGACGCACGCTTGCTGCC
>CAYMHN010000597.1:0-2617 GCA_964390235.1 uncultured Candidatus Competibacteraceae bacterium | reverse complement strand
ACCACGCTCCAGGGCGGTGTAGATCTCCTGCCCGGCAAGCAGCACCTGCTCGCCGCCGATCCGCTCCAGGACCTGACCCTGCTCGCGACCGGAAAGGCGCAGGCGCATGCCGCTCAGGTCGTCCAGGCTGACCAGCGGCGTATTGGTGCGGAAACCGGACTCGTTGTTGGTCACCCCATAGACCAGATAGACCATGTTGTGCTCGCCGTAGACCTCGTTATGGAGCTCGGCGCCGCCCCATTCCTGTACCCACAGGATGGTATCGAGGGCAGTGAACAGGCTGACGTGCGAGGCAATCGGTGAGAACGCTGGGCTGCGGCCCGCCCAGTAGCCGGGCCAGTCGCCTGCTGCCTGGATGTCGCCCTGGCCCACGGCGTCGAAGATCTCGAAGGTCGGAACCAGGGTGCCGCCGTCGTGGAACTGGATGTTGATCTCGTCGCCGGCGATGGCGCGAACGGTCTCGACGAACTTGCGGTCGATCTCGATCAACTCGATGGATGACGGCCATGCCGTGGTCATCGTCCATTGTACCTGGGCTTCAGCCGGGCCGTTGCCGACCAAGGCCAGCACGCCGGCGGCCAACGCGGTTGTGGCTGCAAAACTCTTCAGTCGCTTCATCGTGACACCTCCTTTGGGTTTCGCTCATTCGAGGCCTCAAGCCCCGCTTCTTGCAGGCGCCGGCCCCGGCCATCCGGGGCTGCCTGATACGGTCATCTTAACACCACCGAGGGCAACCAGGTCACCAGCCCCGGGAATGCCGCCATCAGCAGCACGGCAACCACGATGAGGACCAGATAGGGAAGCACCCCGAGGATGATGTCGGCGGTGCGGACCTCCGGCGGGGATACGCCCTTGAGGTAGAATATCGCATAGCCGAACGGCGGCGTCAGGAACGAGGTTTGCAGCACGACCGCCATCGAAATGACGAACCACAGCGGATCTATTCCCAGTTCCTGCACGATCGGCAGGAAGATGGGAAAGCTCAACAGCACGATCCCGGTCCAGTCCAGGAAGGCGCCGAGCACGAAGACGCAGGCCAGCATCAGGGCGATCATCGCCCAAGCCGGCCATCCGGTATCGCGGAGCAGTTCCTGCACGACGCCGAGACCTCCGCCCGCGGTGAAGGTGCCGATGAAGGCGGTGGCGGTCATCACGACGAACAGCACCATTGCCGTGGCCTTGCCGGTCTCGATGACCGACAAATAGAATGTCGCCCATTGAAAGCGGCCTTTCACCACCATGATCACAAAGGCCAGCGCGGCACCGATTGCCGAGGCCTCGGTCGCTGTGGCGACGCCGCCCAGCAGGCTGCCCAGCACGCCGAGGATGAGGATCAGCGGCGGCACCGCCTCGACCACCAGCATGCGCAGCACCTGACCCTTGGTGTGGAGGGCACGTTCCGCCAGCGTTGCGGCCGGGGCGAGATGCGGTTTCCAGTAGGCGACGGCCACGATGTAGCCGGCATACATCAGCGCCAGGAGCAGCCCCGGCACCATGGCGCCGGCGAACAGTTGTCCCACTGAAAGCGGCGAATAGCTCGCCATCAGGATCAGCATGATGCTGGGGGGAATCAGGATGCCGAGGCTTCCCGCCGAGGCGATCACGCCGGTGGCGATGCGCTTGTCGTAGCCGTACATGAGCATGGGCTTGAGAGCGATCAGCCCCATCACGGTTATCGAGGCGCCGATGATGCCCGTGGTTGCCGCCAGCAGCACCGACACGGCCACCACGCTCAATCCCAGGCCGCCCCGGAACGGTCCCAGGAGCAGTTGCAAGGCCTCGAACATCTTGTCGGTGACACCGGAATCCGACAAGAAGCGCGCCATCAGAATGAAAAGCGGGATGGCGACGAGGACGTAATTGTCCATGACGCCGCCATACATGCGGCTGATCATCAGGCCGAAGACGTGCGTCCCGGGGCCCAGGAATGCGCCGATGACGGCGACGCCGCCCAGAACGAATGCCAGCGGATGGCCCATGAAGAGGCCGACCAGCAAGCCGACGAACATGAAGACCGCCAGTGCTTCGGGACCCATGGCCTACGGCTTCCTGACGAGGAAGATGATGCTGCGGGCAAACAGCGCCAGCGCCTGGAGGGTGAGCAGGACCGCGGCCACGACAATGGCCGTCTTGATGGGATAGACCGGGATCTGGAACACGCCCCAGGTGGTTTCCCCTGCCGCCCAGGAGCGCATTGCAAAACGCCATCCGAACCACAGCATCACCGCAATGAAGGGAAAGAAGAAGACGATGAAGCCGATGATCTCCAGGATGTGTTTCATCCGCTCGGAGAGATGCTCGCGAACCACTTCGACGCGAATATGGGAATCGTGGAGCAGTGCATAGCCGCCGAGCAGGATGAAATGCGCCGCGTAGAGCTGCTTGGTCAGCTCGAACACCCACTGGGTCGGCATGCCGAAGACGTTTCGGGCGGTTATGTCGTAAACCACGATCAGGGTGATGATTATGACAAGAAAGCTGACCACCCGCCCGACGGTCTCGTTGACCATGTCGGCGAGTCTGAGAACCCCCTCCATACCTCTCCCTCCAGCCCGGTGCACGATCCTCGCCACTGCAGTCTAAGTTCAATCCGCGATCAAAGTCACCCCCGATCAGC
>CAYMHN010000596.1:0-2623 GCA_964390235.1 uncultured Candidatus Competibacteraceae bacterium | reverse complement strand
AGTGCGCTGATCTCACCGCACGGTGCACCCGATGCCATTTACCGCGCCTGGCGAGCCACCCGCTTCGAGATTATCACCTCGCAAGTTCAGCTTGACGAGCTGCGCCGCGCCAGCCGCTATCCGAAGTTCCGGGAGGTATTGCAGCCCCATCGGGTGGGGGCGATGATCAACAATCTCCAGCGAACCATCATCCTGGATCGACTACCAGACGATGTTGCCGCAGACGATCCCGACGATGCGTTCCTGCTCGCCTTGGCCATAGCCGGAGACGCGGACTATCTGGTGACCGGCGATCGCCGGGCCGGCTTGCTGCGACAAGGCAGCATCGGTCGTGCCCGTATCGTCACACCGGCCTTGTTTCGTGACCAGGTGCTCTGAGCGCGATCCGGCACGAACTGATGCAACTCCAGGCGGCGTCTACTCCAGACGCTGCCACATCGAAATCGACGATGACATCGGTTCCCACGACCGATGCGGTTCCTGCGTCACCGCATCCTACCCGTGCTCGATCGCCCTCACTCATCGCGCCGCGCATACCAGCGCTTGGGTTGGAAATCGGGTCGGTTGCGGATCTCCATGAGCCGGTCACCGACGGTCAGTACCAGAAACCCCTGCTTCTCGGCGTAGCGCAGCACGCTGTCCTCGACCCCGAGGCCAGCGAGCACGCCGATCAGCAGCAAGGGGTCGTATTCGGGGAAAAACTCGCGGAACGACTCGATCTCCTCGAAGAAACCGTCGACATCCGCTCGCCGCAGTGTCGACTTGGTGCTGTTGAGAAACAGCAGCCCGGCGGTAATCGCGACCGCATCGAATTCCCGGACCCGTCCGTCCGCCAGGCGGCGCTTGCGGCGCACCATCAGATCGAGCACCGGTTCGTGAAACTGCTCCTCGATCAGGCGCGGCAGACTCGGGGCGACCAGGTCCTCGACAATGGTGCCGAGCTTGTTGGCCATGTGCCCCCACTGACGATTTCGCTCCCGGTTCTGTTCGCGCATCTCGTCCTTGAACGCCGACATCTCGTCCTTGAACGCACGCAGTTCGGCCTCGGTGCGCATCTGGGAGTTGTAGAGCTTGTTGAATTCGACCCCGACCGAGGTCACCAAGTCCTGCACGATCCCCTCAAGCCGGTCGACGCGTTCTTCCACCTCTGCCATGATCTTACCCGTGGGGTTGGATTGTCCGATTATACCCCAACACGTCCGGCCAACCGGCCTCGACATGCGCGACCGGAATATGCAGCTTCACCGCCGCCAGGGTACCGGGTTACCGGGCAGGTGTTCGGCGTTGATCGACAGAAACCAGCGCACCCGGGCATTGGCCAGGTAACCGGACCGTCCTACTGAAACAACAACCCGTCGGAGGAGCAACCCATGCACATCGGCCTGCTGCTGCCCCGCCATGCCCGCTACCGGGGTGGGCATACCGCCCTGGTGGTCGGCGGGCGGCGATTCAGCTACCGGGCGCTGGACGCCTATGTCAACCGCTTGGCCAATGCCCTGCTGGCAACCGGTCTGAGCAAGGGCGACAAGTTCGCCACCCTGCTGCCCAACGGCCTCGAACTGATGGCCGCCTACTGGGCCGCCGCCAAGACCGGCCTGGTCATCGTGCCGGCCAGCCCGCTGTTGCAGGCGACCGGGCTGGCGACGCTGCTGGCCGATTCCGACAGCGCTCTGATCATCGCCGACAGCGCCCATGCCGATACCCTGCGAGCCATCCGCGAGCGACTGCCGGACATCCCGGACAGCCGCATGATGCTGGTCGGTAACGTCACCGCAGGGCCGGACTTTCGCGGCTACGCGGAGTTTCTCGCCGGTGGCGGCGAACAGCCGCCTCCCGCGGTGGACCTCGGCGACGACGATGTCTACAACATCATGTATTCCAGCGGCACCACCGGCTTGCCCAAGGGCATCGTGCACACCCACTACGTGCGCGCCATGTACTGCCTGCTGTTCGCCCAGGCCTGGCGGATGACGCCGGAGAGCGTGGTATTGCACGCCGGCTCCATCGTGTTCAACGGCGCCATGGTCGATCTCATGCCCTGGATGCTGGTCGGCTGCACCTACATTCTGCACCAGTCCTTCGACGCCGAACGGGTGATCGAGACCATAGACCGCGAGCGGGTCACCCACATCATCATGGTACCGGCCCAGATCATCGCCGTGCTCAACAGTCCGGCCTTCGCGCCCGAGAAACTGGCGAGCCTGGAGATGCTGCAAAATCTCGGCGCGCCGCTGCATGTGGAATACAAGCAGCGCATCAACCGCCTGCTTCCCGGGCGGTTTTACGAACTCTACGGCCTGACCGAGGGCTTCGTGACCATACTCGACAAGCACGATGCCCTGCGCAAACAGGGGTCGGTGGGTTGCCCGCCGCCGTTCTTCGAGATCCGCATCCTGCGCGAGGACGGCAGCGAATGCGGCCCCGGCGAAGTCGGCGAGATCTGCGGCCGCGGCCCCATCCTGATGCCCGGCTACCACGGGCGACCCGAACTGACCGCCACGACCATCGTCGACGGCTGGCTGCACTCGGGCGATGCCGGCTATCTGGACGAGGACGGTTATCTGTACCTGGTCGACCGGATCAAGGACATGATCGTCTCGGGCGGGGTCAACGTCGATCCGCG
>CAYMHN010000595.1:0-2627 GCA_964390235.1 uncultured Candidatus Competibacteraceae bacterium | reverse complement strand
CAAGGCGCTGGAAGAGCACAAGCCCGATATCCTCGGTATGTCCGCCCTACTCACCACCACCATGCCGTACATGAAAGTGGTGATCGACGAGATGGTCAAGCGGGGTATCCGTGACGACTATGTGGTCCTGGTCGGTGGTGCGCCGCTGAACGAGGAATTCGGGCGGGCGGTCGGCGCCGACGCCTATTGCCGCGACGCCGCCGTGGCCGTGGAAACCGCCAAGGACTGGATGAACCGCCGCCACAATCGGCGCGTCAGTGCCTGAGACCGGCCAATGACGTCCGAGGTGCTGATCATCGCCTGCGGCGCGCTGGCGCACGAGATCACCGCGCTCCAGCGCGCCAACGGTTGGGCGCACCTCACCGTGCAATGCCTGCCGGCCGAACTGCACAACCGACCGGGCGAGATCCCCGCGGCGGTGCGGGCCAAACTGGCCGCGGCACGGGATCGTTACGCCACGATCTTCGTCGCCTATGCCGATTGCGGCACCGGTGGTCTGCTGGACGGGGTGCTGGCCGAGTACGGGGTCGAGCGTATTCCTGGCGCCCATTGCTATCAGTTCTTCGGCGGGCCGGTGTTCGATCGCTTGCAGGATGAGGAGCCGGGCAGCTTCTACCTGACCGATTTCCTGGTGCGTCACTTCGAGCGCCTGGTCTGGCGCGGCCTGGGTCTGGACCGGCATCCCGAACTGCAAGCCGTGTATTTCGGCAACTACCGACGGCTGGTCTATCTGAGTCAATTGGAAACCCCCGAGCGGATCGAGCAGGCCCGCGCCATTGCCGATCGGCTGGGTCTGGAATTCGTTCACCGGCATACCGGCTACGGCGATCTGCAACGCGCTCTGCGACAGGCGGCCGCCTGATGGCCAGACTGATCACCGTCTACTGGCGCGACATCCCGGCCCAGGTCATCGCCAAGTCCGGACGCAACAGCGCCAAGGCGCAGCTGAGTGAACGCTTTCAGGTCGCCATAGACCGCGCCGCCATGCGTGCCGGCAAGGGTTCCAGCGAGCATTATCTGGAAGACTGGCGGCGCGAGACCGGCGATTGCGGGGACGATCTGGAAGCCGCTGCCCGTGCTGCCGCCGAACGGCTGGAAGCGACCTTCCCGGAGGAACTGCTGGAGCGCATCGTCAAGGCCGGCGGCCGGCGGCCGGCCGACTGATTCCCGGAGCCTGCCATGTACGCCGTGCGCCGTTGGGCGGTCCGCAACGCCCGAACGCTGGAAATTCTCTATCAGGCGCTGGAATCCGTGCTGGTCCGGCTGCATCCGCTGCTGGCCCGGATCGGCTACCAGCGACTGGAACGGCCGGTGGCTTTCGTCGAGCGCGGCGTCAAGGGCCTGCTGTTCGACTGCCAGATGTGCGGCCAGTGCGTGCTCAGCTCCACCGGCATGTCCTGTCCGATGAACTGCCCCAAGCAGCTGCGCAACGGCCCCTGTGGAGGGGTGCGCGCCAACGGCCACTGCGAGGTCAGGCCGGAGATGCGCTGCGTCTGGGTGGAGGCTGCCGAGGGTGCCCAGCGGATGCGCTCCGGCATGTCGATCCAGTTGGTCCAGTTCCCGGTCGACCGGCGCCTGGAAGGGCGTTCTTCCTGGCTACGGGCGGTGCGGCTGCACGCCGAGCAGCATGCCAATGCCGAGAAGATCAACTCCAACGAGGAGCGCTCGGTATGATCTTCGAGGACGAGCCGGTGCCGGGCTATTCGCTGCCGATCCTGCCGGGTCATGTCTCGCCGGGGCGGCTGGAACGGGTGCTGCGGGCCGGCAAGTTCGCCGTGACTACCGAACTGGCCCCGCCGGATTCGTCCGATCCCAACGAGGTCTACGAGCGGACGCACGTGTTCGACGGCTGCGTGGACGCGATCAATGTCACCGACGGCAGCGGCGCCAACTGCCACATGTCCAGCATCAGCGTGTGCGCGCTGCTGACCCGGCTGGGCTATGCGGTGGTGACCCAGATCTCCTGCCGCGATCGCAACCGCATCGCCATCCAGGGCGATGTGCTGGGTGCCGCGGCCATGGGTTCGGCCAATATCCTGTGCCTGACCGGTGACGGGGTGCAGGCCGGCGATCATCCGCAGGCCAAGCCGGTATTCGATCTGGATTCCCTTTCGCTGCTGGAACTGATCCGCACCATGCGCGACGAATCGCGTTTCCAGAGCGGTCGCAAGCTCACGTACCCGCCCCATGTGTTCCTGGGGGCGGCCGAGAATCCGTTCGCCCCGCCGCACGAATTCCGCCCCCTGCGGCTGGCCAAGAAAGTCGCCGCCGGTGCCCAGTTCATCCAGACCCAGTGGTGCTACGACGTGCCCATGCTGGCCGGATTCATGCACCGGATCCGCGACATGGGTCTGCACGAACAGGTATTCATCCTGGTCGGCGTCGGGCCACTGGCCTCGGCCAAGGCGGCCGAGTGGATTCGTACCAACGTCCCCGGCATCCATATCCCCGACGGCATCATCGCCCGGCTGCGCGGCGCCGAGAAGCAGAAGACCGAAGGCAAGCAGATCTGCATCGACATCATCCAGCAGGTGCGCGAGATCGAGGGCGTGGCCGGGGTGCATGTCATGGCCTACCGCCAGGAGGAAGCCGTGGCCGAGATCATCGATGCATCCGGCGTGCTGGAA
>CAYMHN010000594.1:0-2627 GCA_964390235.1 uncultured Candidatus Competibacteraceae bacterium | reverse complement strand
AGCCGGCTTCGGTCAGCGTGGTGGCATCGGCGATGGTGAAGGGAACATCCAGCAAGCGGGCCAGGGTTTCGGCCAACAGGGTCTTGCCCGAGCCAGTCGGGCCGATCAGCAGGATATTGCTCTTGGACAGTTCGACCTCGGCATTGTCGCTTTTCAGCTCCAATCGCTTGTAATGATTGTAGACCGCTACGGCCAGCACCCGCTTGGCGCGTTCCTGGCCGATCACATACTCGTTGAGCACCTGGTAGATATCGTGCGGTTTCGGCAGCTTGGCGCTGTCAACCGGTGCCCGCTCTTCCATTTCCTCGCGAATGATGTCGTTGCACAGTTCCACGCATTCATCGCAGATGAACACATTGGGACCGGCGATCAGCTTGCGCACCTCATGCTGGCTCTTGCCGCAGAACGAGCAGTACAGCAGCTTCCCGTCGTCGCTTTTGTCGTTACGATCTTTGCTCATGCGAAACCCTCACGTCATTGCGCGTAGCGAAGCGACCGGTGTCGTCTCGGAACAGCCACCCGGTTATCCAAATGTGCTGACAGGCATTCAATCCGTCTTGGCCGGGCTTATACGGTGAGAGAGTACTGCATCAATCAGACCGTATTCAACTGCTTGGGCACCACCCATGAAGTTATCCCGATCGGTATCCAGGGCAATTTTCTCCAGCGGTTGACCGGTATGCTTGGCCATGACCTCGTTCAGCCGCTCCCGGGTCTTGAGAATTTCCCGGGCGTGGATATCGATGTCCGTCGCCTGACCCTGAAATCCGCCCAGAGGCTGGTGGATCATCATCCGCGAATGCGGCAGGCAGAAGCGCTTGCCCTTGGTACCGCCGGTCAGCAACAAGGCACCCATGCTGGCCGCCTGCCCGACACACATGGTGCTGACGGCGGGCTTGATGAACTGCATGGTGTCATAAATCGCCATGCCGGCGGACACCGATCCACCGGGCGAGTTGATGTAGAGATTGATGTCCTTGTCCGGATTGTCGGCCTCCAGGAACAGCAGTTGGGCCACGACCAGATTGGCCATATAGTCTTCGACCGGGCCGACCAGGAAGATCACCCGCTCCTTGAGCAGGCGTGAATAAATGTCGTAGGCTCGTTCGCCGCGCGAGGTCTGCTCGATGACCATGGGCACCAGATTCAGTGCCCGGGTGGTGGATGACTCGACCATCAGGCCTGCTCCTGCGGGTGATTGACCACGGCCTGCGGATCATTGGCCAGGGATTTGGCCGCTTTGTCGGGTTTCATGATGTCCTCGAAACTGGATGGTTGGTCCTCGACCACGGCCGAGGCCAGCAAATGATCGACCAACTGGTCTTCCAGCACCAGATTGTTGATGCTCCCCATCAACTGCTGATTCTGACGATAATAGCCGATCACCTCGTTGCTATCCTCGTAGCTGGCGGCAATCGTCTCCAGACGCTGCTGCACGCGGTCCTGGTCGGGTTTCAGCTCAAGCGTGCCCAGCATGCGGGCCACAATCAGACCCAGCGTCACTCGCCGCCGGGCCTCGTCCTCGAACAGCCGAGTCTTGGTGGCCGCGGCTTCCGGGTCGTCCTTGTCGGACTTGAAACCGACCTGACTGGCGATATGCTCGACTTCCTGGTTGACCAGTGACTGCGGTACCGGAATACTGTTTTCCGCCATCAGGGCATCCATGACCTGGCGCTTGACATTGGCTTTGATGCCATCGGCGAGTTCGCGTTCCATATTGTCGCGCAAGGCCTTGCGCAAACCTTCCACGGTACCGTCCTCAACGCTGAAAGCCTTGGCGAACTCGGCGTCGACTTCAGGCAATCGGGATTCGGCGACGGAATGGATCCGCACCGTGAAATGCACGGTCCTGCCCGCCAGGTGCTCGGCCGGATAGGCTTCGGGAAAGGTGAGATCGAATTCGGTCTCCGCCCCCGCCACCCGACCATGCAGATGGCGCTCGAAGTCCTCTAGCATCGCGCCCTGTCCCAGGACTACCGGGGCATCATCGCCCTGGTTACCGGGGAACTCCTCGCCATCCAGGGTGCCATGGAACGAGATTTTCACCTGATCACCCGACTGCGCCGGGCGCTCCACGGTCTGCCACTCGGCCCGCTGCTTGCGTAGCGATTCGATCATCGAGTCGACGTCGGATTCGGTGACGTCGGCCACCGGACGGTTGATCGTGCGCTCCGCGATATCCTTGGGCGTGAATTCCGGCAGCACCTCGAAAACGGCTCGGTACTCCAATTGCTGACCGGCTTCCAGATTGATCGGCTCGATCCGGGGGCTGCCGACCGGCCGCAGGTTTTCCTGCTGCAGCGCATTGTAGAAGCTGCGTTCCATGGTCTCGCCTAGCACTTCCTGCCGCACCTGGGCACCATACATGCGCTGAATGACCTTGAGCGGTACTTTGCCGGGCCGGAAACCGTCCAGCCGAGCCTTGCGCGACAACGACTGCAATCGGTTCTGGATTTCCTTCTCCACTGCCTCCGCCGGGACCTGCACGGTCACGCGCCGCTCGAGACCTTCCAATTGTTCTACGGATACTTGCATCGATGCACCTCGGTATCGACCGCTCTGGGGTGAGAATCCGGATGTTGGCATGGTGCGAAAGGAGAGACTCGAACTCTCACGGGTTGCCCCAC
>CAYMHN010000593.1:0-2629 GCA_964390235.1 uncultured Candidatus Competibacteraceae bacterium | reverse complement strand
GAGTCAGGCTGTAGAATCAGGTAGAGCCCGCGTGGGCAACAAGTTGCCCACCCTACCCGATTCTACGGCCTGGTATGGTCTTTCCTGGAATTCGCCTTATGTCGGTACGTACGGCAGCAAGCGGTCCGACTCCTGCTTGACCACGGCGTAGCACTCACAGCTGAGCGCCTCCAGCCTCTGGCGGTCCAGTACGGTGATGCTCCCGCGTCGGTAGTCGATCACGCCGAGTTTCTGCAACTTGCCGGCAGCCTCAGTGACGCCTTCGCGGCGCACCCCGAGCATGTTGCCGATCAGTTCCTGGGTCATCGTCAGCTGGTTACTCCGCAGCCTGTCCAGGGACAACAGCAGCCAGCGACAGAGTTGCTGGTCGATGCTGTGATGCCGGTTGCACACGGCCGTCTGCGCCATCTGCGTGATCAGCGCCTGGGTGTAGCGCAGTATCAGTACCTGGAATTCGCCGTGGCGATTGAACTCATCCTTCAGGCGCTGCCCCGCCAGCCGGTAGGCATAACCGCCGCTCTGCACGACCGCCCGGCTGGTCGTGCTCTCACCGCCCATGAAGACAGCAATACCGACGATGCCCTCGTTGCCTACCACGGAGATTTCCGTCGACGCGCCGTTCTCCATGACGTAGAGCAGCGACACTATCGCATTGGTGGGGAAATAGACGTGACGCGACATCTGACCGGATTCATACAGCACCTTGCCCAGGGGCAGTTCGATCAGCTCCAGTTGCAAAACCATCCGATTCTGGGCCTCGATAGGCAAGGCCGCGATCAGATGGTTCTGCTGGGGGCTGTGGGGTTCGGTCATGCTAGCGACTACGGGACGGATGGAATGCACCCTTCAGAGCATTCTACACTGACACTTGCCCTTCGGTCCGATGGCGTACGGATCTGCCTGAGTAAGGAGTTAAAGAGGGTTGGCAGCCTGACAGAACGAATGCAGGTATGTGTGCTACCGTACCGAGCATCCGTGCCGGGACGAGTAGAGTGGAAATCGGCGATAAATGAATCGCCCATCAAGCAGAGGGTAATCTCATGAACAGCATCATCTACATCGTCGGCCTGGTTGTTATCGTCGTGGCGATCCTGTCGTTTATCGGAGTGCGGTGAAGCGCCTGCGCAAGTCCTCGAAATGGGGAAAGTCCGGCTCAGCGAATCCCCGCGTAGTCCTTGATCAGCGCGGCGTAGCACTCGCAGGACGCCGCTTCCAGCCCTTTGCGGTCGAGGATGTGGATCTCGCCGCGGATATAGCGGATGAACTTTTTCCGTTGCAGCGCCCCGGCGGCGATGGTGATGCTGCTGCGGCGCACCCCGAGCATGTCGGCGAGGTATTGATGGGTGAGATGGAAATGATCGGCGTTTGCGCGGTCATGGGTCATCAACAACCAGCGCGCCAGGCGTGGCTCGACCGCATGAAAATGGGTGCAGGCCGCGGTTTGTGACAACTGTGCCATCAATACATACAGGTAATGGTGGAGCGTGCGCAGCAAGGAGGGGCTGGTGCGCAGTTCGCGCCGCAGTTGCACGGCGCTCATCCGCAAGGCGCTACCGCTGCCTTGTACCACTGCCAGCATCGGGGCGGTAGGGACTCCCAGCGCCAGCGTCGCCCCAAGCAGGCCTTCGTTGCCGATCAGGCCCATTTCCAGCGGTTTGTGGTCGCCGAGGACGATCATCAGCGAGATGAATCCGGTGAGCGGAAAGTACACCTGGCGTACCAGCTGACCGGGCTTGTACAGGAGGGTGCCGAACCCCAGCGCCACCGGCTCGCAGCGGTCCAGCATTCGGTTGCGTTGCTGGCGCGGCAAGGCCTCGATCAGGCGGTTGACCACGCGCTTCGGATTTGTGGTGGACACTGGATACTCTCGCGGCACGGGGATAAGCCAGGGGTGGCACGAGATCGGTGCCAACGATCCCGATAGGGTTAGTTTGCGGGAGCGTCTTGCGCGGGTCTGTTCGCTACAGCACGGAGCGTGCCGTCAGTTGTCCGGTCACTGCCGTGAACCCTATGTGTGCTAGGGCACCGACAGGGCGTCGCGGCGAACGTAGGGTGGGTCTACCCGGGTGTGGAGTCGCTGCATCGACCGTCTCCGGATGGTCGCAGCCCCCTCACCAGGTGCCCACCTCTTCGCTACACTGATGGAGCAACATCCATATGAACACCCCGTCCTTTCGTAACACCCTCATCGCCGTCGGCATAGCCGCGGCCCTGGGCATCAGCGCCGGCGCTTTTGCGCAGTCCACCGAGTCCGCCGCCGCCATGGCAACACCGGATGGCGTCCAGCCGGCCCACACGCACCTGACCTCCGATCTGATCGGCGCTACCGTCGAGCACCCCGGTGAGCAGGACGAAACCGCGACTCTGCGCCAGCTGGTGATCGACGACACGGGTAGCGTGACCCACGCGATCCTCGGGTACGGTGGTATCTTGGGCGTCGGCGAGAAACAGTTCATCGTCCCGTTCTCGGAACTGAGCTTTACCGAGGTCGACGAGACACTGACCGTGCGCACCGCGCTGGTACCCGAGGAGGTCCGCGCGATGCCCGAGTTCCGCACCCTGGAGCAGGCGGACACCGACGCCGAGACCGCAGCCGAAGACCGCATGACGGGTACGGCATCCGAGGCGA
>CAYMHN010000592.1:0-2631 GCA_964390235.1 uncultured Candidatus Competibacteraceae bacterium | reverse complement strand
CGGTCAGCACCCGGGTGGTCTCCTGGAAGGAGGCCGCCGAGATGAACGACTCGGTCGCCAGCGAGGCCTTGGTGATACCCAGCAGCATCGGCTGCCAGGTAGCCGGAATGCCGTTGTCCTCGAGTACCCGATCATTCTCGTCCAGCAAGCGGGCCTTCTCGACCTGCTCGCCCTTGATGAAGCGGGTACTGCCAGGATCCAGCACCTCGATCTTGCGCATCATCTGGCGCACGATCACCTCGATGTGCTTGTCGTTGATCTTGACCCCTTGCAGCCGGTAGACATCCTGGATCTCCTTGACCAGGTAGGCGGTCAGCTCGCGCGGTCCCAGCAGCCGCAGGATATCGTGCGGATTGAGTTCGCCATCGGCGATCACCTCGCCGCGCTCGACCTTCTCGCCCTCGTAGACATTGATGTGGCGCCACTTGGGAATCAGTTCCTCGTGCTCTATCCCCTCGGCGTCGGTGATGATCAGCCGCTGCTTGCCCTTGGTGTCGCGACCGAACTTGACCGTGCCCGACACCTCGGCCAGGATCGCCGGCTCCTTGGGCTTGCGCGCCTCGAACAGATCGGCCACCCGCGGCAGACCACCGGTGATATCGCGGGTCTTGGAGGATTCCTGCGGCAGGCGGGCGATTACATCGCCGACCATGACCTCGGCATTATCGGCCAGGTTGACGATGGCGCCGGGCGGCAAGGGATAGGCCGCCAGCTGATCGGTGCCGGGAATCACCAGATCCTGACCCGCCTCGTCGACCAGCTTGACCGCCGGGCGCTTGTCGCGACCGGCACTGCCACGCTGCTTGGGATCCATGACGATCCAGACATACATCCCGGTAATGTCGTCGATCTGACCTTGGACGGTGACATTGTCCTCGAAGTCGACCAACTGGACCCGACCGGCCACCTCGGTGATCACCGGATGGACATGCGGATCCCAGGTGGCGACGATATCACCCGGCTCCACCAGACCAGCATCTTCCACGGTCAGCAGTGCGCCATGCGGTACCTTGTAGCGCTCCCGATCCCGGCCGGACTCATCGGTCACCACGATCTCGCCCGAACGCGACACGGCCACCAGGCGCTCGTCCTTGTTGCGCACCGTCTTCATGTTCTGCAGCCGCACCGAACCGCGCGATTTGACCTGCACATTGCTGATCGCCACGGTTCGGGAGGCCGCGCCACCGATGTGGAAGGTGCGCATGGTCAGCTGAGTACCCGGCTCGCCGATCGACTGGGCGGCGATCACCCCGACCGCCTCGCCATTGTTGACCTGGTGGCCGCGGGCCAGATCGCGCCCGTAGCAGGTGGCGCAGATCCCGTAGCGGGTCTCGCAGGTGATCGCCGAGCGCACCCGCAGCTGATCGATGCCATGGGCTTCCAGCAGTTCCATCTCGGCCTCGCCCAGCAGGGTTTCGGCCGGAATCAGCAACTCCTCGCTACCGGGGCGGTTGATGTCCTCGATCACGGTACGGCCCAGCACCCGCTCGCGCAGCGGCTCGACCACGTCGCCGCCTTCGACGATGGCGGTCAGCAGCAGACCCTCATGGGTGCCGCAGTCCACTTCGATGACCACCAGGTCCTGGGCCACGTCCACCAGTCGCCGGGTCAGATAGCCGGAGTTGGCGGTTTTCAGCGCGGTATCGGCCAGACCCTTGCGGGCACCGTGGGTGGAGATGAAGTACTGCAGAACGTCCAGTCCCTCGCGGAAGTTCGCGGTGATCGGGGTTTCGATGATCGAGCCGTCGGGTTTGGCCATCAGGCCGCGCATGCCGGCCAGCTGACGGATCTGGGCCGCCGAGCCCCGGGCGCCGGAATCCGCCATGATGAACACCGAGTTGAACGACGGCTGACGCACCTGATTGCCTTCCTTGTCGGTCAGCACATCGACACCCAGCTTGTCCATCATCGCCTTGGCCACCTGGTCATTGGTCTTGGACCAGATATCGACCACCTTGTTGTAGCGCTCGCCGGAAGTCACCAGACCGGAGGCGAACTGCGCCTCGATCTCCTTGACTTCTTCCTCGGCCCGTCCCAGGATCGCGGTCTTGTCCTCGGGGATGACCAGATCCTCGAAGCCGATCGAGGCGCCGGAACGGGTAGCGTAGCGGAACCCCATATACATCAGCTGATCGGCGAATACCACGGTCTCCTTGAGACCAACCGTGCGGTAGCAGGCGTTGATCAGCCGCGAGATCGCCTTCTTGTTCAGCACCTGGTTGATCAGCTCGAAAGGCAGTCCCTCGGGCAGGATTTCCGTCAGCAGTGCCCGACCGACCGTGGTCTCGACCCGCCGGCGTACCACTTGGCCATCCTCGCCCGGTTGTTCCAGGCGCACTTGCACCCGCGCTTGCAGCTCGACATGGCGGTTCTCGTAGGCCCGGTGCACCTCCTTGACATCGGCGAACACCATGCCCTCGCCACGGGCGTTGATGCGCTCGCGGGTCATGTAGTACAGGCCCAGCACCACGTCCTGCGATGGCACGATGATGGGTTCGCCGTTGGCCGGGCTGAGAATGTTGTTGGAGGCCATCATCAGGGCCCGCGCTTCCAGCTGCGCCTCGATCGACAACGGCACGTGCACCGCCATCTGGTCACCGTCGAAGTCGGCGTTGAAGGCGGTGCAGACCA
>CAYMHN010000591.1:0-2637 GCA_964390235.1 uncultured Candidatus Competibacteraceae bacterium | reverse complement strand
TGGCGGACAACGCCGCTTGCCAGCCTGTGGACCTATGCCGGGATCCCATACGTGGCGCTGCCGCTGCTGGCGCTGGTGTCGCTCAGGGCCGACCCGGTCTACGGGCTGACAGCCGTCGTGTGGCTGCTTGTCGTGGTATGGAGCGCCGACACGGCCGCTTATGCTGCCGGACGCGGCATTGGCGGGCCGAAGCTGGCACCGGCGATGTCGCCGAACAAGACCTGGGCCGGCCTTGTCGGAGCCGCGTGCGGAGCGGCGCTGGCGGGGGGGCTGGCAGGCGGTTTGGCGGGATTGCCCTGGCTCATGCCGGTGGTGCTCATTGCGGCGCTTCTCGGCGTTGTCGAGCAGTTGGGCGACCTGTTCGAATCGGTCCTCAAGCGCCGTCATGGGGTCAAGGATTCCGGTACCCTGATTCCCGGTCATGGCGGTATGCTGGACCGGGTCGACGGGCTGGTGGCGGCGGCACTGGCAGCGGTTGTCATCGGTCTGGTCAGATGGGGACCGGAACAAGCCGGAGCGGGGCTGTTGGTATGGTGAGGGTTGGCATGGACATGGCCGAAGCGGAGTTGATCGAGCAAGGGCCAGCGGAGACGGCCGTCAAGCGCATCGTCATCCTGGGCGCCACCGGATCGATCGGCCAGTCGACCATCAGCGTCATCCGGGACAACCCGGGCCGCTTCGTGGTCGAAGCGATGATTGCCCACTCCAACATTGCTGATCTGGCCCGCGATGCCCGCGCGCTTGGCGCCAAATGTGCCGTCACCGCCGATGCCTCGCGCTATGAGGAACTGAAGGAACTGCTGGCCGGCTCCGGCGTCGAGGCGGCGGCCGGCCACGATGCCGTGCTCGAGCAGGCCTCCCGTCCGGCCGACATCGTCATGGCGGCCATTGTCGGAGCAAGCGGCCTTGCGCCCACATTGGCCGCGGTCAGGACCGGCACCACGGTGGCGCTCGCCAACAAGGAGTGCCTGGTGTGTGCCGGGGCGCTGTTCATGGCGGAGGCGCAAACCGCCGGAGCGGCCATCGTTCCGGTCGATTCGGAGCACAACGCCATTTTCCAGTGCCTGGAGATGCGCAATCTGGAACACGTCGAGCAGATTACGCTCACGGCCTCGGGCGGTCCGTTCCGGACAACGGCACTGGAACAGTTGCGACAGGTTGCGCCGCAGGATGCCCTGCGCCATCCGAACTGGTCCATGGGCCCCAAGGTCACCATCGATTCGGCGACGCTCATGAACAAGGGCCTGGAGGTCATCGAGGCCCATCATCTGTTTCCGGTGGGGCTCGATCGGCTGGCCGTGCTGGTGCATCCGCAGTCGATCGTCCACAGCATGGTGTCATACTGCGACGGGTCCGTGCTGGCGCAAATGGGTACCCCGGACATGTGCACCCCGATTGCCAGCGCGCTGGCCTGGCCGAGGCGCATCCCGACGCGGGTCGGGCGGCTCGATCTGGCGCGCATCGCCAATCTCACCTTCGAGGCGGTCGATCACGACCGATTCCCGGCCGTGAACCTTTGTCGCGCCGCCTTGAAGCGAGGCGGCAGCGCCACTACTATACTAAACGCTGCCAATGAGGTGGCCGTTGCCGAATTTCTGTCGCAAAGTCTTGGCTTTCTCGCTATTACGGCGCTGGTTGAGGCGACGCTCTCGCGAGCCGAGGGTGATGCCATGATCGCGCCGTTGCGGTCGTTGGACGACGTATGGGCCGCCGACGGCTATGGCCGCAGGATCGCGCGGGAGTTGGCACGCCATTTGCAGCAGTGACGATGGCAGTATCGCCGACACCGAAAAGCGGTGCCGCAAATAGGCCGGGCCACCTGCCTGGCCACCTGGAGGAGTTATGGACTTTTTCGCTGCAGGCGCCGAGTGGATCATCTGGTTCTTGTCGTACGGAGTGCCGTTTCTGGCGGTCCTGACGGTCATCATATTCATCCACGAACTCGGCCACTTCCTGGTGGCGCGCTGGTGCGGGGTCAATGTCGAGACCTTTTCGGTGGGGTTTGGACGCGCCATCGCCGGTTGGCACGACCGCAAGGGCACCTATTGGAAAATCGGCTGGATTCCGCTCGGCGGCTACGTCAAGTTCCAGGGCGATGCCAATGCGGCCAGCCTCCCCGCCGACAGTCCCGGCGCGGCCAAGCCGGGCGACTTCCATAACACCTCGGTGGGCCGGCGATCCCTGATCGTGGCGGCCGGACCGGTGGCCAATTTCCTGCTGGCGATCGTCATCTTTGCAGCCTCGTTCGCGATCGTGGGAATGCCGATCAGCAGTCCGGTGATCGAGGAGGTGAGGCCCGGCAGCGCTGCCGAGGAGGCCGGAATTCGGCCGGGCGATCGCATCACCAGCATCCAGGGCAATGAGATCACGTCATTCACCCAGATCCAGCGCCTGGTGGCCGACCGCGGCGGCCAGGAACTGGCGATCACGCTTGAGCGCGACGGACAAGAGATTGCGCTCACGGTGACGCCTCAGGTGACCGAGGTCGAAGACCGATTCGGCGGCACCGTTCGTATCGGCCTGCTGGGCGTGTCGCGCGATGTCTCGCAGGATCTGGTCTACGATAAGAAGGGTCCCATCGAAGCTGTCGGCCTCGGCGTCGCCGAGACCTATTTCGTCATCGAGCGTACGCTTGCC
>CAYMHN010000590.1:0-2644 GCA_964390235.1 uncultured Candidatus Competibacteraceae bacterium | reverse complement strand
GATCGATTGCGTTAGTCATTTCTTGATTCATGACATCCTCTCTCCTCTCGTACGGTACAGTTATTTGTTTATGCAACCACACCGGAAGCATATAGCGAGGCATGGCGGTGGTCAAGGTCAACGCCTTGTCCTCTAACCCATGATCCCACCAGTGGTCGATGATACCAGGCTTATGAAAACCAATTTCCACATGTTTCGTTCCGTACCGCCGAGAATCCAACCATGAATATCGACGCCGAAGTTGATGCACGCGGCCTTAACTGCCCACTACCCATCCTCAAGGCCAAGAAGGCACTGGCCGGAATGAGCAGCGGTCAGGTGCTGCGCATCATGGCCACCGATCCCGGTTCCAAACCCGATTTCGAGGCCTTTTCCCGGCAGGGAAATCTCGAATTGCTGGAATCCAGCGAACAGGCCGGCACGTTCTGCTTCGTGCTGCGTAAAGCCTGATGCGGTCGAGCTTCTGGCCGGCCTTGACCGAGCGCATCACGGCTGCCACGGCGACACCCGCGACCGTCCTGGTTCCGCAACCCCTGGGCGGTGGCTGCATCAATACCACTTTCCGGCTGGGCGACTGGTTCGTCAAGCTGAACCGCGGCGAGCGGGCCGGCATGTTCGAGGCCGAAGCCCTGGCGCTGGCAGAGCTGGCCGCCAGCGGCACGGTGCGAGTGCCTCTGCCGGTCTGCCATGGCCAGCTTGATGACCGGGCGTATCTGGTGCTGGAGTATCTGCCCTTGCAAGCCCTGTCAGCGAACGCCGCCGAGGCCCTGGGTTGGCAGCTGGCCGCCTTGCATGCCACACCCCGACCCTGGTTCGGCTGGACCCGGGACAACACCCTGGGCATCACTCCCCAACCCAATGCGCAAGATACCGACTGGTGCCGGTTCTGGCGCGACCAGCGGCTGGCCCCTCAGCTACGCCTGGCCGCGGACCAGGGCCACGGTGGCGCGCTGCAACGCCAGGGAGAACGCCTGCTGCTTGCCTTGGACGCCCTACTGGCCGACCATCGCCCGACGCCGGCTCTGCTGCATGGCGATCTGTGGGGCGGCAATGCCGCCATGACCCTCGACGGCCAGCCGGTGATCTTCGATCCGGCCAGCTACTACGGGGATCGCGAGGCCGATCTTGCCATGACCGAACTGTTCGGCGGTTTCGGTTCCCCCTTCCAGGCCGCCTATCGCGATGCCTGCCCGCTGGACGAGGGTTATCCGCTGCGCCGCGAGCTGTACAATCTTTACCACATCCTCAACCATCTCAACCTGTTCGGCGGTGGCTACCGGTTCCAGGCGGAACGGATGATGAGCGGACTGCTAGCCCTCGTCAATTGAGCCAGACAAGGTACAATCAGTGCCAGTATCCCAATGCGGCTGCGAAACTCTCGGGTAAACCGGCTTTGACCACAGTCGATTGTCTGGTCGTCGGCGCCGGCTTCAGCGGTGCGGTGATTGCCGAGCGACTGGCCTCGGCGGGTCGCCGGGTGCTGGTAGTAGACCGGCGTGAACATATCGGCGGCAATGCCCATGATCATCCCGATGAGCACGGCGTACTGGTGCATCGCTACGGACCTCATATTTTCCATACCAACTCGGCTCGGGTGTGGCGATACTTGTCCCGGTTCACCGACTGGCGACCCTACGAGCATAAGGTGCTGGCCGAGATCGAAGGCCGGCTGGTGCCAGTACCGTTCAATCTGAACTCCCTGCACGCCCTGTTTCCCGCCGTCCGCGCCGCAAGGCTGGAGCAGCTGCTGTGCGCGACTTTCGGCTACGGCGCCCGGGTACCCATCCTCAAGCTACGCGAGACCCGCAGCACCGAACTGCGCGAACTGGCCGACTATGTCTACCATCAGGTCTTCCTGGGCTATACCACCAAGATGTGGGGTCTACCCCCCGAGGATCTGTCGCCGGCGGTGACCGCCCGGGTACCAGTAGCGGTCAGCCACGATGACCGTTACTTCCAGGATACCTATCAGGCCATGCCGGCCGCCGGCTACACGGCCTTGTTCTCACGCCTGCTGGATCAGCCCGGCATCACGGTCCGCACTGGCGTTGACTTTTTCACCGAACGCCACAGAATCACGGCCAGGCGCATCATTTACACCGGCCCCGTCGATGCCTGGTTCGATTACCGCTACGGTCCCCTGCCCTACCGCAGCCTGCGCTTCGAGCATGCGCATCGGGCCGATTGCGACCGTCATCAGGCGACCGGCACGGTCAACTTTCCGGACCTTCGACCCGAAACCCGAACCACCGAGTTCAAGTACCTGACCGGCCAGCCGCATTCCGGCACGTCCCTGGTCACCGAGTATCCCCGAGCCGAAGGACCACCCTATTACCCGATTCCGCATCCGGACTGCGAAGCCGTGTACCAGCGCTACAAACAGCGGGTCACGCGCGAACCCAAGGTGTTGTTCCTGGGACGACTGGCCACTTACCGCTATTACAATATGGATCAGGTGATAGCGGCGGCTTTGGCCAAAAGCGGTAGCCTGTGAGCGTTCGGCTGAGCATTGTCACACTGAATTTCAACCGGCTGACGGAGACCCGCTCCAGCGTGGAGCGCTTGCGCTCCCTGGTAGACGGACGCGACGACTGCGAGGTCATCGCCGTGGACAACGGTTCCACGGACGGAACCGCCAATTACC
>CAYMHN010000589.1:0-2648 GCA_964390235.1 uncultured Candidatus Competibacteraceae bacterium | reverse complement strand
GCGACGACGAGTGGTTCAACGTCGTCAAGTGGACGTATTATGCCCTTCTCAACGCAGAGGAACTGGGTGTCACCTCGGACAACATCGACGGCATGATGGACTCCGACAATCCCGAGATAAAGCGTCTGGTCGGGACCGAGGGCAGCTTCGGCGAGGGGATCGGCCTGTCCAACGACTGGGCGGTCAATATCATCAAGGCGGTCGGCAATTACGGCGAGATCTTCGACCGCAATGTCGGCCCGGATACGCCGCTGGAGATCGAGCGCGGCGTCAACGCGCTGTGGACCAACGGCGGCATCCAGTACGGCATGCCGATCCGCTGAACGCCAGCGGTCGCCCGGCGCCGGAACGTTTCCCGGCGCCGGGCACCGATCGCCCCGGCTCCGAACGGCTCCAGGATCGATGGAGTGCATGAACTGCCGGCGGACGATACGGCCGGATGCCTGTGGGGGTAAGGGCCGCGACAGCCGGCCCTTGGAGGTGTAGGACAGCGATGTCAGTCGCGACAGGACGCCAGCAGCGCCAGGATCGCCAGCGCGTCGCCTTTTTCAACGATCCCAAGGTCCGCGCTCTCATCTTCCAGGCGGCCCTGCTGATCGCCGTCTTCTGGCTCGCCTGGACCGTCTTCGACAACACCGTTCAGAATCTGCGGGCGAGCAATATCGCCTCCGGCTTCGGGTTCCTCAATACCACGGCGGGCTTCAGCCTGTCGTTCACGCTCATTCCCTATTCGGAGACGTCGAACTATGGCCGCGCCATCATGGTCGGCTTCTTCAACACCCTGCTGGTCGCCTCGACCGGCATTCTTGCCGCGACCGTCATCGGCTTCTTCGTCGGCATCATGCGCCTGTCGCGCAACTGGGTGATCTCGACGCTCGCCAGCATCTACATCGAATTCGTCCGCAACGTGCCGCTGCTGCTGCAGATCTTCATCTGGTACACCGCCATTCTCAAGCCGCTGCCGGGCCCGCGCCAGGCGCAGGAACTCGGCCTGCCCTATCCGTCCTGGGGCATGCTGCTGTTCGTGCCGCTGCTGGTCATCGGCATCTACGGACTCGTCCGGGGCTATCGCGAGTTCCAGCATTCCACCGTGGCGCGCCTCGGCCTCTGCATCGGCTTCGCCCTGTGGCTGCTCATGATGTGGTTCGTGATCAACGGGCTGGGGCTGGCGGTGGTCGAGTTCGCGCCGATGGGCATGTACCTGTCCAACCGGGGCGTCCTGGTCCCGGCGCCGATCTTCGAGCCCGGGGCCCAGGTCGCAATCTACGCGCTTGTCGCGGCGCTTGTCGGCGCCTGGCTGGTGCGGCGCTGGGCCATCAAGCGCCAGTTCGACACCGGCGAGCAGTTTCCCCATGTGCTGACCGGCATCGGCATGGTCATCGGCCTGCCGATTCTGGCGCTGATCCTCGCCGGCTGGCCGATCGACGTCGAAATGCCGGAACTCACCGGGTTCAACTTCACAGGCGGCATGAACCTGGTGCCGGAGTTCACCGCGCTGTTCCTGGCGCTGTCGATCTATACCGCGGGGTTCATCGCGGAGATCGTGCGCGCCGGCATCCAGGCGGTGAGCCATGGCCAGACGGAGGCCGCCTCGGCGCTGGGTTTGCGCAACAGCATGACCCTGCGGCTGGTGGTCATCCCGCAGGCCATGCGCATCATCATCCCGCCGTTGGCGAGCCAATACCTCAACCTGACCAAGAACAGTTCGCTGGCCGTCGCCATCGCCTATCCCGACCTGGTGGCGACGGGCGGCACGGTGCTCAACCAGACCGGCCAGGCGGTCGAGGTCGTGGTGATCTGGATGACGGTCTACCTGAGCCTCAGCCTTCTCACGTCCGCGTTCATGAACTGGTACAATTCGCGCATGCGGCTGGTGGAGCGCTAGATGGTCGATACGCCGGGCTATGACGCAGGCTGGGTGAGGACCAGCGACGCGCCGGACAGGCCGCCGCCGCCCAACCTCGCCGGCATGATGGGCTGGATCAGCGACAATCTGGTGCCGACCTGGTGGCATGGCCTGCTGAGCGTCTTCGGCTTCGTTTTCCTGGCCTGGGTCGGGTGGATCATCATCGAGTGGGCCATCATCCAAGCGGCCTGGACCGGCTCGAACCGCGAGGCCTGCATGGCATCGGTGGACGGCGCCTGCTGGGCGTTCGTGTGGGGCAAGTTCGGCCAGTTCATGTACGGATTCTATCCCTTCGACCAGCGCTGGCGGGTCGATCTCGCCTATGTCATCGGCATCGCCGCGGTGGTGCCGATGCTGATGCCGTCGCTGCCATACAAGCGCGAAAACGCCTTGTTCCTGCTGATCGCCTATCCGTTCATCGTCCTCATCCTGCTGACCGGCGGCAACTTCTCGATCTCGCTGCCGACGTTCATGTTCGTGGCCGTCGTGGTGGCAATCGCGGCGGTGGCGCTGCCGATGGCGACCCAGGGCATCGAGGCCACGGTGAAGAACGACCGTTTGCCGCTGATGCTCGCAGGCGCCGGGCTGGCGCTGTGGGTCGTGTCGTGGTTCGTGCACGCCGCCTGGACCGGTGTCGGCATTGGCGGTGTGCCACTGCTGCGGCTTGCCATGTTCATCCTTCTCGCCGCGGCAGCCGGGCTGGCGGTGGCCACTACCGTCAGGCATGGCGGGCCGGGCAGTC
>CAYMHN010000588.1:0-2656 GCA_964390235.1 uncultured Candidatus Competibacteraceae bacterium | reverse complement strand
AGCGCGATGGCGATCATCAGCAGAAGAAGACCGCCGCCGATCTGGACGCTGCGGTTGCCCAGCAGGGTGCGCAGCACGGTACGCGCATAGGCTTCAGCGCGCTCGGCGCGCCCCGCGGTGGCCTCGGTAGTAACTCCGGGCGTCAATAGCGGATCCTCGGATCAAGCGCCGCGTAGGTCAGGTCGACCAGCAGATTGATGATCACATAGGTGAACGAGAATACCAGGATGAGGCCCTGGATGACCGGATAGTCCGACGCCAGCACGGCGTCGACCGTCAGCCGGCCGAGACCTGGGATGTTGTAGACGCTCTCGGTGACGACGACGCCGCCGATGAGTGCTGCGATGGAGATGCCGATGACGGTGATGATCGGCACCCAGCTGTTGCGCAGCGCGTGCTTCAACAGGATGTCGCGCTCGCGCACGCCCTTGGAGTAGGCGGTGCGGATGTAGTCCTCGCCGAGGGTTTCAACGACGGTGGCCCGGGTGATCCTGGCGATCAGGGCGATGTAGATGGTGCTCAGCGACAACACCGGCAGAGCCATGTGGGCGAAGAACCTGTAGACGCTGCGGCTCGGGCTGACATAGCCCTGCACCGGGGCGATACCCAGCCACATGGCGAAAACATAGATCAGGATATAGGCCAGCACGAACACCGGAATGGAAAAGCCCAGCACCGAAAAAGCCATGACCCCCCGGTCGATCCAGCCGCCATGGCGCCAGGCGGCAATGGCTCCCAGCGGCACGGCAACAATGACGACAAAGATGATCGTCGACAGCGTGAGCGCCAGGGTCGGCTCGAGCCGCGCCAGGATGAGGCCCGCCACCGGCCGGTTGGTGGCGATGGAGATGCCGAGGTCGCCCTGCAGGATATTGCCCGACCAGGTGATGAACTGGATGTGGATCGGCAGATGCAGACCCAGCCGTTCACGGATGCGCTGGATATCCTCCGCCGTGGCATAGTCGCCGGCAAGCTGTACGGCGGGATCGCCGGGCCCGAGCCTGATCAGCAGGAAGACGAAGACCGCAACCACCAGCATCACCGGAATGATCGCCAGCAATCGGCGTAGGATGTACAGAGCCATGGCTCAGGTCGCCTGTTTGCGCAACGCAAGAAGGGGCAGTGCGTGCTGGATCATGCGGGCGCGTTCCGCTGTGGCGCGCGCCCGCATGGCCTTTGCGTGGTTCAGTTCTCGTTCTTGCGGATATTCCAGAAGATCGGCGCCGGGCCCTCCAGAACGCCCTCCAGGTGATCCCCGTAGATGGCGATTTCGCGATACTGGCCCATGGGCAGATACAGCACCTCCTCGTAGGCCCGCTCCTGGACCTGTTCGGCGACCTTCAGCTGCTCCTGGCTATCCTCGGCAAGCGCAAACGACCGGCGGAGCTCCTCGATATCGGGGAAGTCCGGCCAGCCGAACCAGCCGCCATCGGTGCCACGGGACACCAGCGCCTGGGACACGATCGGATTGTTGATGTCGAAGCCGACCCAGTTGGTGTGGAAGATGTGCCAGCCGCCCTGGTCGGGCGGCTCGGTGCTGGCGCGACGCGAAACCAGGGTCTGCCAGTCCATGGCCTGCAGATCGACGTTGAAGCCGACTTCCTCCATGGCCTGCGCCGTTACCGGCGGATACCCCGACAGGGTAATCACGTCGGTCGGAAACATGATGACGATCGGCTCTCCGTCATATGAGGATTCCGCGAGCAATTCCCTGGCGCGCTCCAGGTTCTGGGTCAGCAACGGCTCCGAACCCGCCGCGGTCTCCAGAGGCGTGCCGCACATGAACATGGCGCCGCACACCGTATAGTACTCCGGCGGACCGACCAGAGCCTGCATGTAGGACTCCTGCTCGATGGCATACATGATCGCCTGGCGGACCTTCTGATCGTTCATCGGCGGGTGCAGGAAGTTCATCCGCATCATGCCCTGGCTGCCGAGCGGCTGGAGCTGGCGCGCCACGACGTTGGGCGCCGCCTCGGCAATCGGCAGCAGGTCCCACGGCGGGTTCTCCATATAGTCGATTTCGCCGGTGATCACCGAGTTCACGGCCGTGCCGTGATCGGGAATGTGGATCCATTCGACCTGATCGACGTAGACGCGCTTGCCGCCCGAGGTCCAGCTCGGCTCCTCGTCGCGGGGCACATAGCCCTCGAACTTGCGGTAGACCACCCGGGCGCCGGGCTGGAATTCCTCGTCGACGAAGATGAACGGCCCCGACCCGATCTGCTCGGGGATGGCCTCGGTGGAGGGCGTCTGGGCGAGCCGCTCGGGCATGATGAACGGGACGTTGGAACTGGGCTTGGCAAGGGAGTCCAGCATCAAGCCGAAAGGCTCCGAACCGACGATCTCGAAGGTGTTGTCGTCGACCGCGTTCATCTCCTCGGTGAACCGCATGAGTTCCTGGCCCATGGAGTCGCGTTCCCCCCAACGGCGCAGCGAAGCGATCACGTCGGCGGAGGTGACCGGCGCACCGTCGTGAAACACCAGCCCGTCGCGCAATGTGAACGTCCACGTCAGCTGGTCGTCGCTGACTTCCCAGGTATCGACCATTTGCGGTTGCGGTTCAAAGTTCTCATTGAGCGCAAACAGCGTGTCGAAGATCATGTAGCCGTGGTTGCGCGACATGTAGGCGGTGGTCATGATCGGGTCGAGCACC
>CAYMHN010000587.1:0-2667 GCA_964390235.1 uncultured Candidatus Competibacteraceae bacterium | reverse complement strand
TCCCGGCGGTTTCATGGTTGCCCATGGCGTTATGGCAGTTGCCGCAACGCATGGCACTGACGCCATGGTTGTTCGGTCCGCGCACCACTTGCGGGACATGGGGACGAGGCGGGTCGCCCTGCAGCGGCGCCTCCGGTTGATGGCAGTTGAGGCAGCGCGGGTGCTGAAGGACGGTTGCGATCCGCTCCCATGCGGCCAAGGCGGTTTCCTGGCCGGTAGCGTGGACCGGGCGCTGCCCTCCAGCCCATCCGCAAGCCATGACCGCAAGGGCGAGCAGAAAACCGGGAATTCCTGAAGTATTCCGCATCATAATGGATGGCTCCTCTGCGGAATCCGGCGTCGGATACCGGGTTAAAGACGTGCTCAGTCGAGCGTCTGCGCTGCGAACCTGCGGCGCACCCACAGTGCTGCCAGTGCCGGGATCCCGAACAGAAACAGATGCACCAGCAATTCCTCTCCAAGTGAATAACCGTGCGACAGGCCAATGCCGAGATTGATCAGGCTGGCTATCAACCAGGCCGCGATGAACCCCAAGGCCACGGTCGATCGTCGGTCCGGCTTGCTGATGGTAATCGCGATGCCCAGCAGAGCCAGCCCGATAGCGATGATGATAAGCGTACGCATGATCGATCACTTCCCATGCCAGGGATGGCGGTACTCAGCCGAGGCGCCACCCGATTCCGAACCCAGAGCAATTGTATTGATCCGGATTGATTCTATAATCCCTCCGAATCGGACATCATTTGTCGAAATTCACGAACAGAAACCGTGGACCGGATCGACCGTCTCAGAATCTTCGTCCACGTCGTGGAGTGCAAGAGCTTCACCAAGGCGGCCGCCGCTCTGCGGATGCCTCGCTCCTCGGTCTCGACGGCGGTACGGGAGCTGGAGGCTCGTGTCGGGGTGCGCCTTCTTCACCGGACCACGCGTCGTGTCGCTCCTACCTCGGATGGCAGCGAGTTCTATGAGCGTTGTATTCGGGTGCTCGCCGATTTCGACGAAACGGATCAGCTCTTCCGACAGACGATAGGCCAACCGCAAGGAAGACTCCGGATCAATGTGCCGGGTCGGATCGGCCGCCTGATCATCGCACCTGCCTTGCCCGGATTCTTCGCCTCGTACCCGGACATCGAGGTCGAGCTGGGCGCCACCGACCGGGCGGTCGACCTCGTGCGGGAGGGCGTCGACTGCGTCATTCGGGTCGGTCCCCTGCAGGACTCCAGCCTGATTGCGCGCAAGATCGGCGACCTGGCGCTGTGCAATTGCGCAAGCCCCGTTTATCTGAAAGCGCATGGTACGCCAAGGACCATCGACGATCTGAACAGCCATCTGGCGGTGAATTATGTCTCATCGGTCAGTGGTCGGGTGGAGGGGTGGGAATACATCGAGCAGGGAGACGTACGGACGCTGCCGATGCGCTCCCGGGTAACGGTCGACAATGCGGAGGCCTATATCGCCTGCTGCCTCGCCGGTCTCGGTCTGATCCAGGTTCCCGTTTACGACGTCCGGGATCATCTTGCCGCTGGCGAACTGGTCGAGATCCTGCCCGCCTTCAGTGCCGCCCCGATGCCGATCGCGATCGTCTATCCGCACCGTCGGCACTTGTCCCGGCGCTTGCAAGTCTTCATCGAATGGGTGACGGCCTTGCTACAGGCGCGCGGAGTGTCAAGCTGAATCCGGCGCCAGCAGCGCCAGCACCTGGCGCGGTTCCAGCTTGCCCTTGAAGCGGATCACCGGACCGGGGATATCGTGCAGTTCCTCGGTGCCGACGTTGAGCCGATCCGACACCGCCAGGATCAGGTCCGGCATCGCCGCCCGGCGCACCTTGTCCAGCTTGCGGCGCAGGTAGTCCGGGTGCCAGAAGCCGACGATCTCGATATGCGCCACCCGGCCTTCGGGATGACGCAGGGCGAAATCCGGCACGAACACCGTGCCCTTGAGGTCGATGATGGCGACCTCGCGCTCCAGTATCCAGGGGGTATCGAGCTTCTCCCAGCGCTCGGCGAAGCGCCGCTCCAGCAGACTGTCGTAGGCGTCCGGTCGGGCGTAATGCGAGCGCAGCGTGGAGCCGGAGGCCAGCTCATAGGCCACCTCGCGGCCCTTGACCAGCAATTCGGCGCTCAGCTCCCAGCGGCTGAGCTGCAGCAGCGCCGGCAGAAAGGCCGCCATGTGGATGCCGTAACGGCGGGTCTGGCGGAACAGGCTGGCCGGGCCATCGACGCTGATCCGGTAGCCGTCCTCCAGGCAGCCCTCGACGGCGTACATCAGGCCGTGGAACTTGAGCCGCTGGAACAGCCGCCGGTACTCGCCCGGCACGTTGCGGTGCGCGGTGACGCGCAGGCCCAGCGCGGAATACAGTAGCCCCTGGGCCTGGGCGAGGTCGTAGCGGGCGGTCAGGGTTTCCGCCGTGTAATCGGGCAGCGCGCTCAGCACATGCTGCTCGGGCAGGTCGGGATACAGCGCGGCGCGCAGGGTCTCGGCCGGCAGGGCATAGCGCTCGGCCAGTTCGGCCAGCACCTGCAAGCCGCGGGTTTCGCCATGGCCGAGTTCGGCGGCGCGCAAAAAGGCCTGGTGGCGCAGGGTTTCCGGTTCCGGTTCGCTCAGTGCGAGGCCGAAGCCGGCTTCGGCCCAAAGAAGTGCTCGCCTTCGAGCGGCACCACATTGCTC
>CAYMHN010000586.1:0-2685 GCA_964390235.1 uncultured Candidatus Competibacteraceae bacterium | reverse complement strand
GCTCGTCGGGCTCATAACCCGAAGGTCGCAGGTTCAAATCCTGCCCCCGCTACCAGTACACTATTAGGTAGGAGCCCCTCGTGGGCTCTTTTCATTCATGGCCCGGGGTCGTGAACCGAAAGGCATAAAGTGTATCCGTGGTGGGCCTCAGGGCCCATTTTTTGTTTGTGTTGTGGTTACGATGGATCAGAACAGTCATCAAATCAGTGCGCTGCTGCGGCCCGTGATCGGGACCATGGGTTATGAACTGCTGGGTGTGGAGCTGCGCGGCGGTCAGTCCTTGCTGCGCGTGTATATCGATCGCCCGGAGGGCATCACCGTGGATGATTGTGAACGCGTCAGTCACCAGATCAGCGCCTTGCTGGATGTGGAACCGTTGCTGCCCGGCACATTCACCCTGGAAGTGTCTTCGCCGGGGATGGACCGGCCCTTGTTCGAGGCGGATCACTATCAGCGCTTCAGCGGCGAGCGGATACGCGTGAAGCTGGCGGTTCCGTTGGCGGGGCGCCGCAATGTCAGCGGCGTGCTGCGTGGATTGCGGGAAGATCAGGTCATTCTGGATACGGGGCAGGGCGAGGTTGCGATCCCGCTGGCGCAGATCGAATCGGCGCGGCTGGTGCCGGATTTCGACCGTATCGCCATGGTCAGGGGGCAACAGCATGAGTAAAGAGATCCTACATGTGGCCGATGCCGTCTCGAACGAGAAGGGCGTCGCGCGGGAAGTGATTTTCGATGCCATCGAGGCTGCGCTGGCCTCGGCCGCCAAGCGACGCTTCAGCGAAGAGGCCGAGGTTCGCGTGGAGATCGATCGGCGCAGCGGTGACTACCATACCTTCCGGCGCTGGACGGTGGCCGTCGACGACGAGGCGGCGGAAGCCCCGGGCTTGCTGTTGACGCTGGAGCAAGCGCGCAAACTCAAGCCCGACGCCGGGATTGGCGACGTCATCGAGCAGCCGATGGAGAACGCCGAATTCGGCCGTATCGCCGCGCAGACCGCCAAGCAGGTGATCGTGCAGAAAGTGCGCGAGGCCGAGCGCGCCCAGGTGGTCGACGCCTATATCGGCCGCAAGGGCGAGCTGATCAGCGGGGTGGTCAAGCGGATCGAGCGGGGCAGCGTCTATCTCGATCTGGGCGGCGGTGTCGAGGCCTATATCGCACGCGAGGAGCTGATTCCGCGCGAGCCGATTCGCAATGGCGAGCGGGTCCGCGGTTATCTCAAGGACGTCCGCACGGAACCGCGCGGCCCGCAGCTGTTCGTCAGTCGGGTGGCGCCGGAACTGCTCATCGAGCTGTTCAAGGTCGAGGTGCCGGAGATCGGTCAAGGCCTGATCGAGATCAAGGGCGCGGCCCGCGACCCCGGGGCCCGGGCCAAGATCGCGGTCAAGAGCAATGACATGCGGATCGATCCGGTCGGCGCCTGCGTCGGCATGCGCGGTTCACGGGTACAGAGCGTTTCCAATGAACTGGGGGGCGAACGCATCGATATCGTGCTATGGGATGACAACCCGGCGCAATACGTGATCAACGCCATGTCCCCCGCCGAAGTACTGTCGATCGTGGTCGATGAAGACTCCCACGGCATGGACATCGCCGTAGCCGAGGACAAGCTGTCCCAGGCGATCGGCCGGGGCGGTCAGAATGTCCGTCTGGCCAGCGAGCTGACCGGCTGGGAACTCAATGTGATGTCCGAGGAACAGGCGCAGGAGAAAAGTGGTCAGGAGACCGAGGCCTTGTTGCAATTGTTCGTGGATGATCTGGGCGTGGACGAGGAGATCGGCGAGATTCTGGTGCGGGAAGGATTCGCCAGCATCGAGGAGGTCGCTTATGTCCCCGCCCAGGAAATGCTGGAAATCGGGGAGTTCGATAGCGAGCTGGTGGAGGCTTTGCGCGAGCGTGCCCGCGACGTGTTGTTGACCCGCGCCATCGCCGAGGAAGAGGAGGCCGATCAGGCCGAACCGGACGCGGATCTGCTCGGCATGGAAGGGATGGATGAGGCGCTGGCCTTCAGACTGGCCGCCCGGGGTGTCAAGTCCATGGAGGATCTGGCCGAACTGGCGGTGGACGATCTGACCGAACTGACCGGGATCGGCGATGAGCGCGCCGCACAATTGATCATGACCGCAAGAGCCCCCTGGTTTGTGGATCAGGACTGAGGCGAGGTGAGAGGTAGGTAGCGATGGCGGAAGTATCCGTTAAGCAGTTTGCAGAAGACGTCGGCATCCCCCTGGATCGCCTGCTGGTCCAATTGGTCGAGGCGGGCATCAAGGTCGATGATGCGGATGCCAAAATCACCGACCAGCAGAAAGTCGATCTGTTGGCCTATCTGCGTAAAAGTCATGGACGGCGTGAATCGCTGCAGATTACCGAGCCGCGAAAAATCACCCTGAAGCGCAAGACCCACCAGGAGATCAAGATGCCGAGCGGCATGGGCCTGGTGAAGACCGTCAACGTCGAGGTACGCAAGAAGCGTACCTATGTCAAACGCAGCGTGGTCGAAGAGCAGGCCCGGCGCCGTGCCGAGGCCCTGGCTCAGTCACGGGCCGGCACGCTGGCCCGGACCGACACCGCGGCCGAGGAGGAACAGGCCCGTCTGGAGGCCGAACAGACAGCGCTGGAGGCACGGCATCAGGCCGAGCCGGAGGCCGCCGAACCGGTGGTTACCGAGCCGGAGGCCGCCGAACCGGT
>CAYMHN010000585.1:0-2688 GCA_964390235.1 uncultured Candidatus Competibacteraceae bacterium | reverse complement strand
GACCCGGAGCAGAAAACCTATGTCTTCAATATCTTGCGGGTTTCAGCCACAGCCATCCTGGCGACCCTGGTCCTGTTCGCCGCCTTCCTGGTGTTCGGCGGCAAAAAGTCCAAGAAGGATAAGAACCTATGAGTGATGTGACCGCCACGGCAGGCAGAGCCCGCGGCTTTTTCGGCGAAGCCAACTACCCCGGTATTTTCGGCTGGATCTTCTCCACCGACCACAAGCGTATCGGCCTGCTCTACTTCTGGTGCATTGTTACCTTCTTCTGCGTCGGCGCGCTGCTCGGCATCCTGATCCGCCTCGAACTGTTTGCTCCCGGCGAGACGATCATGGGCGCGCAAACCTACAACGCCGTCTTCACCCTGCACGGCGTGATCATGATCTTCCTCTTCATCATCCCCGGTATCCCGGCGGCCTTCGGCAACCTGATCATGCCGATCCAGGTCGGTGCCCGCGACGTCGCCTTTCCCAAGCTCAACCTGTTATCCTGGTGGCTCTACATCACCGGCGCCCTGCTGGCCGTGACGGCCCTGTTTACCGGTGGCGGCCCGCCCGACACCGGCTGGACCTTCTACGTGCCCTTCTCGGCGCAGACCAGCACCAACGTCTCGCTGGCAGCGGTGGCGGTCTTCTTTCTCGGCTTCTCGTCGATCCTGACCGGTCTCAACTTCGTCACCACCATTCACCGGCTGCGCGCCGAGGGGATGACCTGGATGCGCATCCCGCTGTTCACCTGGTCGCTCTACGCCACCGCCTGGATCCAGGTTCTGGCCACGCCGGTGATCGGCATCACCGTCGCCCTGCTGTTTGCCGAGCGGGTGCTCGGCACCGGCCTGTTCGACCCGGCCCAGGGCGGCGACCCGATCATGTTCCAGCACCTGTTCTGGATTTACTCCCACCCGGCGGTCTACATCATGGTTCTGCCCGGCATGGGCGTGGTCTCCGACATCATCCCGGTGTTTGCCCGCAAACCGGCCTTCGGCTACAAAGCGATCGTCGTTTCGGGTATCGCCATAGCCTTCGCCGGTTCGCTGGTCTGGGCTCACCACATGTACACCAGCGGCATGTCGGACCTGGCCGTGATGGTCTTCTCGTTTCTGACCTTCATCGTTGCCATCCCCTCGGCGATCAAGGTGTTCAACTGGCTGGCCACTCTCTACCAGGGCTCGATCCTGCTCGACCCGCCGCTGCTTTACGCCCTCTCGTTTATCCTGCTCTTCACCATTGGCGGCCTGACCGGCCTGATCCTCGGCTCGGCGGCCACCAATGTGCCCGTTCACGACACCCATTTCGTCGTCGGCCACTTCCACTTCGTCATGTTCGGCGGCACCGGCATGGCTTTTTTTGCCGCCATGCATTACTGGCTGCCGAAAATCTACGGCCGCATGTATGACAAGGTGGTCGCCACGGTCGCCTGGGCGGTAATCATGGTTGGCTTCCTGGTTCTCTTCATCTCGATAAAGGTGGTCGGCATGATGGGCATGCCGCGCCGCTACTACGACTACGTTCCGGAATTCACCGGTTTGAACCAGCTGGCCACCATCGGCTCGTGGATCCTGGCGATCGGTCTGATCATGATGTTCGTCAACATCTTTCGCGGCATCTTCAAGGGCGAACCGGTGGCGACAAATCCCTGGGGTGGCGCCACCCTCGAATGGCAGGTGCCGTCACCGCCGCCGACCGAAAATTTCGGCGAGGAGGACCCGGTGGTGACCCACGGCCCTTACGACTTCAAGGCGGCGGGGATCCTATGAGCGGCCATATTCACAAGGACTATACCGGCGCCAAGTTCGGCATGTGGCTCTTCCTCTTCACCGAGGTGCTGCTGTTCGGCGGCCTGTTCATCCTCTATGCCGTCTACCTGGCGCGCTACCCGCAGGAATTTATTTCCGCCGGCAGTGAACTGAATGTCTGGTTCGGCGGCGGCAACACCCTGGTGCTGCTCACCAGTTCGTTGTTTGTCGCCGTCTCGATCACCGCCCTGCGCCGCGGTGCCAAGCGGCTCTGCCTGGGCCTGCTCGGCGGCACCATCGCCTGTGCGGCCATCTTCATGGTCAACAAGTTCTTCGAATGGAGCGCCAAGATCGAGCACGGCATCTACCCCGGCTCGGTCCATTTGAAAGAGCTGCAGCCGGGCGAAATGGTTTTTTTCAACATCTACTACGTGACCACCGGGTTGCACGGCATCCACGTGGTGATCGGAGCCCTGATCCTCGCCTGGGCCATGCTCCTGATCAGGAATGACAAGGTCAATGCCAACGATTGGGTTATCCTCGAAAACGCCGGCCTCTACTGGCACCTGGTCGACCTGATCTGGATCTTCATCTTCCCGCTCTACTATTTGATTTTGCACTAAAAGTTTTTTAAGCGTAATGGAATGGCGCAATGGGTTAAGGAAAGACGCAAAGAAAATCCTGGATTTGATTCTTGATTTATTTAGAGTATTTGTTTTTCCTTTGCGTCTTGAGTGAGCGCAGCGAACGGGCGTTAAGCTTTTAGAATTACGGATCACGAGTTTCTAATTTTTACCGATCACGAATCACCGCTGACGAGGTTCTAAAATGTCTGAAGAACATGCCCACATCGTCCCTTACCGAACCTTCCTGGCTGTCTGGGTGGTTCTGCTGGTCCTCACCGGCATCACCGTCTGGGTCGCCCAGTACAACCTTGGCGCCCTGAACATCT
>CAYMHN010000584.1:0-2690 GCA_964390235.1 uncultured Candidatus Competibacteraceae bacterium | reverse complement strand
CCTGGTCATAGGCATTGCGGCCGCGTTCCGAGTCGATCTGGGCACGCATCTCGGCCAGCACCGCCTCGCGCTGTCGCACCTGGAGTCGCATCGCCCGGTCGTCCAGCCGCACCAGCAGCGCGCCAGCCGCCACCCGCTGGCCCTCCTCCGCCAGCACCTCGGTCACATCGGCCTCCACCACGGCGCGCAGCGTCGCGGCTCGCGGACTGCTGACATGGCCGTACAGGGTCAGCATCGGCACCAGGCTGGCCGGCGCTACCGTCTCGGCCGTCACCCGCCAGACCCGCTCGCCGATCTGCAAGGGCGCTGGTTCCGGGCGGGTGGACATCAACAGCGCGAAGCCAGCGGCGCCCAAGGCCAGCAGCAGCAGCGGAACGACCCGGCGCAGCAGGGAAGATGCGGTCATCTGCTAACGGGCATCAGTGCCTCACGACAGGTGTTCGATCAGTCGGCGCATGAAATGGGTTCCGGCCTCGACCTGCTCCAGGCTGATGTACTCGTCCGGCTGGTGAGCCTGGTCGATCGAGCCGGGGCCGCACAGCACGGCCGGAATGCCGGCGTTGCGGAACAGTCCGCCCTCGGCGGCGAACGGTACCTTGTGGGTGGTGTTCTGGCCGGTCAGGGCGAGGGCCAGCTCGATGGCGGCGTTGTCCGGTTCGTGGGCCAGGGCCGGGGCCTGTACGCTGATCTCGGTGTGCACGCCGGTCCGCGGTGACACGGTGCGCATCGCCGGTTCGATCCGTTCGCGGCAATACTGGCGGAACTGTTCGATGATGGCCTCGGGCTCGTCGCCGGGAATGTGGCGGATGTCCCACTCGAACTCGCACTCGCGCGAGATGATGTTGACCGCTGTGCCGCCGCGCACCAGACCGACATGGATCGTGGTGTACGGGGGTTCGAAATCCGGATCGAACGGCCCCTGCTCGGCACGCTGGCGGGCCAGATCGTCGAGATGGCTGATCAGCCGGGCGGCGGTCATCACCGCACTGACCCCGCGATGGGTCTGGCTGGAGTGAGCCTCATGGCCGGTCACCACGGTGCGCACCCCGGTAATGCCCTTGTGGGCGGTGACCACCCGCATGCCGGTCGGCTCGCCGATGATCACCGCCGCCGGACGCGGGAGTCGTTCGGTCATGGCCTGGATCAGGCGCGGGGCGCCCTGGCAGCCGACCTCCTCATCGTAGCTGAAGGCGAAATGGATCGGCGTCTTCAGCCGCTGCATCTCGGGCACCAGGGCCAGGGCGATGGCGATGAAGCTTTTCATGTCGCAACTGCCGCGCCCGTACAAGCGCCCGTCGCGCTCGATCACCCGGAACGGATCGCTGCTCCAGGGCTGACCGTCCACCGGCACCACATCGGTATGCCCGGACAGCACCACACCACCCTCGACCGGCGGTCCGACGGTGGCAAAGAGGTTGGCCTTGCGGCCATCGTCGCTGGTCACCAGGGTGGAGTCCACGCCATGGTCGGCCAAATAGTCGCGCACGAAATCGATCAGCGCCAGATTGGAGTTGCGTGACACGGTATCGAAGGCGATCAGCCGTTCGATCATCGCGCGTACACCGATGGAGTTATCCCGCATGGAGTCGTCCCGCCGGAAGAATGGAGTGGGTGCGGCTCATACCCCCAGCCGCTCGCTGTTGAGCAGACCGATTCCGACCTCGGCGAATCGCGTCTTGGCTCGGGCCAACGAGCCATCCAGGTCGATCGCCCGGCACGCGTCCTCGATCACCATCGACTCGAAGCCCTGTTTGCGTGCGTCCAGCGCCGACCAGGCGACACAGTAGTCGGTCGCCAGACCGCACAGGTACAGCCGTCGGAACCCGCGTTCGCGCAGATAGCCGGTCAGACCGGTGGGCGTGGTCTGGTCGTTCTCGAAAAAGGCCGAATAGGAATCGATGGCCTTGCGGAACCCCTTGCGGATGATCAACTCGGCGCCGACCACGTCCAGGTTGCGGTGGAACTCGGCGCCCGGCGAGCCCTGGACGCAGTGATCCGGCCACAGCACCTGGGTGCCGTAGGACACCTCGATGGTACCGAACGGTTCGGCTCCCGGATGGGCGCTGGCGAACGAGGAGTGGCCCGGTGGATGCCAGTCCTGGGTCAGAACCCGATGCCGGAACCGGCCGCTCAGCCGGTTGATCACCGGCACGATCTGGTTTCCCTCCGCCACGGCCAGCGTGCCGCCGGGGCAGAAGTCGTTCTGTACATCGATGATCAGCAGCAGATCGGTGTCATGGTCGATCATGTCTTCCTCCTGATACCGTCTTGAATAAGCGGATTGTACCCTTGTGGAGGTGAATTCGGGTGGATCACGCGACTCCACCGCCCTGTTCATCCCCGGGCGAACGCTCTAGAATCCGGACCCTCAACCCCAACCAGGAGCACCCCATGACCGTTCATCCCCTCAAGACCCCGCTGACGCTGAATCAGGCCGACACCATCGTCGAGGCCACGCTTCGGGCCGGTCGCGAGGCCGGTTTCAATCCCCTGACCGTGGTGGTGCTGGACATCGGTGGCCATCCGATCGCCATGAAGCGCGAGGACGGCAGCGGTATCGTGCGACTGGATCTTGCCATTGGCAAGGCCTGGGGCGCCCTGGGCATGGGCTGGTCGAGCCGCGAGATCGGCGCCAAGAACACCGAACGGCCGGCGTTTCTCAGCGCCCTGGCGGCGGCGGCGGACGGACG
>CAYMHN010000583.1:0-2691 GCA_964390235.1 uncultured Candidatus Competibacteraceae bacterium | reverse complement strand
GGACTTTGGTTTGCCATCAACTCCGTCGCTGCACCAGGGCGGCTGAATAGTTACCGGTTCGCACCTTTATCATCCCTCATTCGGTGTCCTACGACCTCCCGGGCTCAACCTCGGCTTGGCAACCCTCCCCGCTACCAGGCTCGCATTTGTAAAGCAGTATGATCAGACCCATACCGGTTCTTTCATAACCAGAGTCGGTAGTCAATGGAAGGTCACCCGGTCGACCGGCTTGCTCTTGGTCGGAACAAGTGCTTGCCGTGAGCATGGTGTTCGCCTACGATATATCCATCCATATATAACGAAAGAATCGCATCATGTCTTTCCCAGCCATGCTACGCCGCTTGCTGCTCATCGTATGGATCGGCCTGCCCTGCACCGCCCTGGCGCAGGATGCCCCGGTGGTCGCCGCCGCCTCCGACTTGCAATTCGCCCTGACGGAAATCGCCGAGAGTTTCCAGCAGGAAACCGGTTCAGCGGTACGTATCAGTTTCGGCTCATCCGGCAACTTCCGTCGCCAGATCGCCCAGGGTGCTCCGTTCGAGATGTATCTGTCGGCGGACGAAGAATATGTATTCGACCTGCATCGAGAAGGCTACACCGAGGATGAAGGCACGCTGTATGCGATCGGCCGGGTGGTACTGATGGTCCCGCACGGCTCGACCCTCGCGGCCGACGGTGAACTGATCAGTTTGGCCGAGGCCTTGGAACAAGGCGGTATCAGCCGTTTCGCGATCGCCAATCCGGACCACGCGCCCTATGGCGTAGCGGCCATGGAGGCCTTGCAGCACGCCGGGCTGTGGGAGGCGCTGCAACCCTATCTGGTGTTCGGCGAAAATGTCTCCCAGGCCGCCCAGTTCGCCCTGTCCGGCAATGCACAAGGGGGAATCATCGCCTATTCCCTGGCGTTGGCGCCGAATGTGTCGGCACGGGGCAGCTTCGAAGTGATCCCGGAAAGCTGGCATAATCCGTTGCGCCAGCGCATGGTGCTGATCAAGGGGGCCGGCGAGACCGCGCGACGGTTTTACGACTATGTCCAGTCGCCTCCGGCGCGGGATATTCTGACGCGGTACGGTTTCGTGCTGCCGGGCGAGTGACGACGTCGCGGCTGATTGATCATATAATTTTTCGTTTGAGGAAACCATTTCGTCATGATCGCTCAGGTTCTGGATCGGCATATCGAAATCACGCCGAATGTGGCCGGCGGCAGACCACGCATCGCCGGACGTCGCATCACCGTGCAGAACATCGTCATCTGGCACGAGCGCATGGGCAAAGGTGTTGATGAAATCTGCGCCGAATACGATTTGACGCTGGCCGATGTCCACGCCGCCCTGGCGTATTATTTCGACCATCGCGAGGTAATCGACCGCAGCATCGACGAAGGCGACACCTTCGTTCAAGCGTTACGTGCGCGCACTCCTTCCATACTCGAAAAGAAGCTGAAAGCGCAGCGCGGTGAGTGAGATTCGCTACTACACCGACGAACAAGTATCGAAGACGATCATACGTGGCCTGCGACAACGGGGCGTGGATGTTCTGACTGTCTCGGATGCCAACAAGCTCGGCGCAACCGATGAGGAGCAGCTAGCCTTCGCGCTTGCCGAAGGCCGAGTCTTGTTCACCCAGGACGACGATTTCTTGCGGCTGGCCGCTTTCGGACTGCCCCATGCGGGTATCGTCTACGCACCTCAGCCTACTCCGACCGGCAGGATCATCCAGGGCCTTATGTTAATCTTCCAGGTGCTGGAAGCCGAAGATATGCCCGGCAATATCGAGTATTTATGAACACAGGTGTTGGATAATGCCCAATCACCACCTCGCCCAGCTCAACATCGCCCGCCTGCTGGCGCCGCTGGACTCCCCGCAGTTGGCCGACTTCGTCGCCAACCTTGATCGCATCAACGCCCTGGCGGACGACGCACCCGGTTTCATCTGGCGCTTGCAGACCGAGGAAGGCGATGCCACCGCCCTGCGTCCGTTCGGCGAGGAGTTCATCGTCAATCTCTCGGTCTGGGAGGATGTCGAGTCCCTGAACCACTTCGTCCACCACAGCGCCCACATCGAGATCATGCGCCGCCGGCGCAAGTGGTTCGAGCACCTGCGCGCGGTCTACATGGTGCTGTGGTGGATACCACAAGGCCACGAGCCAAGCATCGGGGAAGCCGCCGAGCGGCTGGCGCGACTGCGCCAACACGGCCCGACGGCCGAGGCGTTCACCTTCAGGATGGCGTTTCCGGCGCCAGGATACGACATGGTGACACCGGCACGGCAGCTGGACGAATCCTGCCCAGCGAGGCGAAGCTTGGAATGACTACTTCGGCACTTGAGTTGAATATCCCTGAAGCCGTTGATGTCACGGTGACAGACGACACCTTGCATGTCGAATTGAACGATGGGCGGAGTCTCGCCGTCATGCAGGGCATCACCTTTACCCTGCTGATGGAGGACCGCTGGAAACAGGAATTGGCTGCCGCCGGGATCGGCTACCGACCACCGGGTAACTGAACCGCCCATGGACTGGCCCGCACTGGAACTGTCACTGCGCCTGGCCTTCTGGACCAGCGCCCTGCTACTGCCGCTGGGCCTGCTCACCGCCCGCTGGCTGGCCTGGAGCCGGTTCCGCGGCAAAGGCTTCGTCGAGGCCGCCATCGCATTGCCCCTGGTGCTGCCACCCACGGTGCTGGGCTTTTA
>CAYMHN010000582.1:0-2699 GCA_964390235.1 uncultured Candidatus Competibacteraceae bacterium | reverse complement strand
GATGGCCGGGTCGCAGTCAGTGCGCAGCGGTGCCGGTACGTCCAGGTCATGGGGCGCGATGGCCAGGCCATGGAGCAGCTGGATCAGGGTCCAGGCTTCGGCGTGGTCCAGTTCGAAAGCCAGTTCGCCGGCCTCGATGCGCCGGGTGCGCAGATAGGCGAAATCGCCACCCAGGCCTTCGACCACCTTGCCGCGGGTGCCGGTGTAGCCGTCGATCGCCCGGCGCAGGCGTTCGGCGCAGACATCCCGGCACAGGTTCTTGTCCGGATGCTCGGGCAACGCTTCGGTGTTGGACACCAGAATAAAGTGGCGGCCGAGCTTCCGGCGGCCGAGCTCCCGGCGTTGACCGTCGTCTTCGCGATTCAGCTTCAGCAGGGCGTGGCCCAGGGTGCCGCTGCCCGCGAAAAAATCCAGCGCGATATCGCCGGGCCGGGTGGCGATGCGCAGGATGCGCTCCAGCAGCCGCAACGGCTTGGGGGTCGAGAACACGGCGGCCGAGTCCTCGAACTCCAGGATATCGACGATCTCCTTCTTGGCATCCTGGGTGTGGCCGACTTCCTGATAGGTCCACAGGGTCTGCGGGATCACACCTTCCCTGACCTCGGACAGGAAGCGCTTGATGGCCGGTACGTTGTCACCGTCCTTGCCCCACCAGATGCGGTTGTCGGCGTCCATATCCTTGAACTTGGCTTCGGAAACCACCCAATAGCGCCCTCGGGGTGGTCCGGGAATTACTCGGCTGGAGGGGCAGGTGATCGGATAGGTGCCTTCGCTGTAGGGGTTGCGCGCCGACAGATCGCTGGACTTCCAGGGACCGCGCGGGTCGTCATCCGGGTTCTTGTAGCTCTGCGTCTGTTTCACCGAGCGCGGCAGCGGATTGGGCCGCCATTCGTTGCGGTCGGCCGCATACACCAGGATGTATTCGTGATCGTCCGAGAAGTGCAGCGCGGTGTTCTTGGGCGCGTAGACCTTCTGCCAGACCACGGTGGCGATGTGGTTGCGCTCGCCGAAGACCTTGTTCAGCAGCAGACCCAGGTGAAACACTTCGTTGTCGTCGATCGAGACGAACAGCGCGCCGTTCTCGCTCAGCAGCTCGCGGGCCAGCAGCAGCCGGCGGTACATGAATTCCAGCCAGGTGGAGTGGCGGAACTGATCTTCCGGGTCGACGAAGCGGTCGTTGTAGACGAAGTCGCGCCGGCCGGTGTTGTAAGGCGGGTCGATGTAGATGCACTTGATCCTGCCGGCATGGGTCAGGCGCAGCAGCCGCAGCGCGTCGAAGTTGTCGCCCTCGATGACCAGATTCTCGAACGGCGCGGTGCCACAGGACAAGCCCCGATCCAGGTCCAGGGCGACGAAATCATCGTTCAGCGCTCGGTCGTGCTCGATCCGGTTGCGCTCCCAGTACAGCCCCAGGCTCGGCGGGCGGGTCGCCTCCTCCAGGCGTCGGATCAGTTCTTCTTTGGTGAGCGAGTCGTAGTCGAGCGCCATGCACTCCTCCCGGCCGTCCTGATGATATCCGGATTAAACTGATTTACGGGAGGGATGGCAACAGCGGTCGATCACGTGTGCCGACCAATAGTCGGTTACTGTTGAGCGGCTTGAAGCGCCCGGTACTCCTGGCAGATCCGATCCCGTTCGGCGGTTCTCGTCCTATTGGTACTGCCCAAGGCAGCGGCGGTCAAGGTGTTGCAGCGTTGACGCAGCTGCATAAGTTCAGTGGGTTGGGTGGGTGGCACCAAAATCGTGGCCACTGTCGGCTGGAAGCTAACCGCGGCCGAGCAGTACATGTTGCGATGCTGGACTACGGGGGATGAGTTGCCCTGCTGGGCTAGCTGCTGGCATAGCTCGTTGAACATCTGCTTGGCGGCGACGGTGCAGCGCGAGTAAACCAGATAATCGCCACTCCGGAGGTTGGCGCATACCGATTGCTCGCGAATCTTCCACATCTGATGCTGAAAGCCGATCTGATGGCCCTGGTACTCGATGACCTGCGGGCGCAGGTCCAGGTTCATTCGGTCTATGGAGCGCTCGGCGTAAGTCTGGCCCAGCGTTTGAAGGTAGGTGGCGAACAGCATCGAGATGGGTTCCATACTGCTTTCGTCCTCTTGAACGGTTTATCGAATCCTGCACAGATATCAAATCCCGCGGTGCGGAGTTTTTATCGGATCCTCGATGATTGAATACCCGCTTGATGAACATCCCGGCTATCAATCACACGGGCCGTCACACGCCTCGATCGCACCGGACATATCGGGCATCACGAACACCGGCGCGAAACCGCCGCCAGGGGTGCGGAAGTTGGTGGTCTGGCCGGCATAGAGCCGCGCCGCGAACAGTTGGATGGTACCGCCATGGACGTAGGCGCGCACGTCGAGCTTGAGATCGGCCGCCTGGCCATCGACCAGGGTCAGGCGTTCGCTGGGCAGGGCGATGGCCTGCGCCACGTAATCGCCGGCGAGTATCTCTTCCCACACCCGGCGCGTCAGCTTGTCGCCGCGATAAGCCGCCTTGCTGCCGTAGCCCGAGGCCGGCTTGAAGAACAGCTTGCGGCGTTGCGCCCATAACTGATCGGCTCTTTCCGGGGATACGCGCTCGGTATGCGGCACGCCCGCCAGCAGGGTGGCCATTGCCACCGCCGGCACGCCCATGCGCGCGAGCGCATCGGCGTCGCTCAGCATCGCCAGATTGCGCTTGTCGGC
>CAYMHN010000581.1:0-2699 GCA_964390235.1 uncultured Candidatus Competibacteraceae bacterium | reverse complement strand
GCCGGTGGCGTGGACGAGGTGATCGATGCGCAGATTCTGCCGTTCAGCCTGGTCCAGCAGTTCACGGGCGGCCTCGACATAGCCCAGCGCGCCGAGCGGATTGGAGCCGCCCCCGGGGATCAGATAAGGCCGGCGACCCGCAGCGCGCAGCCGTTTGGCCAGCGCCTCCAACTCGGCCTGCATGTCGCTGCCGCCGGGTCGGGTTTCGAGCGTGGCGCCGAACAGCCGGTCCAGGAACACATTGCCGGATTCCCGGTAGATCGCCGGGGCATCGCAGATCCGTTGTTCCAGCAGGATGTGGCAGTCGAAGCCCAGCCGAGCGGCGGCGGCCGCGGTCTGGCGGGCGTGGTTGGACTGCACCGCGCCCTGGGTCAGAACGATGTCGGCCTGCCAGGTCAGCGCCTCGGCCAGCAGGAATTCCAGCTTGCGGGTCTTGTTGCCGCCGGTGGCGAGACCGGTGGCGTCGTCGCGCTTGATGTAGATCCGTGGACCAGCGAGCTGTTCGCTCAATCGCGGCAGGGGTTCCAGCGGCGTGGGCCAGTGACCCAGCGGCAGACGAGGAAAGCGACTGAGATCGAGCGATGTGGTGATCACGGGTGCGGTATCCGCGGCGCGTTTGTCGTCAAGCTTAGGCAAGGGCAAGCGATGTTGGCCAATGCAAATTCGTACTAGAACTATGCGTTATTTGCATAATCTGTCTGCCTTTCTCCAGCGACGACCCAAACGGCCTCCGACAGCGGACTATGGTAAGCCCCGACCGGTCGATACAGGCTGATGGTCAGCGGTATTTGCCAGTGGTCGCTTCCGGCCAGGCGCAGGCGGCCAGCGGCCAGGTCGCCACGAATCAGCGTCTCGGGCAGGAACGCCAACCCCTGGCCGGCCAAGGCCATCGATTGCAAGGCCGCCGACATGGCGTTTTCGCAGCGCACATTCAGCCAGCAACGCTGCCGGGTTCGGCTGATCAACAGATCGGTGCAGCGTCCGAGGAAGGCATCGGACCCGTAGGACAAATAGGGTAGCGGTTGGCGCCGGCTGCCAGGCAGTTCATACCGCGGCCGATCCGGGTGTTCCGGGTGGGGCGCCGTGACCGGCAGCAGGCGGTCACGGCCGACGATGAGCTGTTCGAAATCGCTGGGATTGAGCAGCATCGACACGCCGGGGTGGGTAAAGCTGAGCAGGAAGTCGACGCTACCCTGGGACAGGTGTTGCAGGCAATCGTGATAGTTGTCGGTCAGCATTCGCAAGCGGAAATCCCCGACCCGCTGCTTGATGCGCCGTAGCCAGTCCGGCAGAAAAGTGATCGCCAGAGTATGCAGTATCGCGATGCCCAGCGCGGCTTGGTCCGAACCGTCCTGGCGGCGCAGTTCGGCGCGCACCTGATAGAGCTGGCGCAGCAGCTGCTCGGCGGTGTCCAGGAACGACTCGCCGGCCGGGGTCAGCCGGGTCGGATACACGCTACGATCCACCAGCGCCACGCCCAGCCACAACTCCAGCGCCTTGATCCGGCGACTGAAGGCCGGCTGCGAGACATGCCGTTCCCGCGCCGAGCGCGAGAAGCTGCCAGTCTCGGTCAGGCTGAGAAAATCCTCCAGCCACTTGATTTCCACTTGACGGTCTCCGCAGTCAGCGCGACAGACGGCCCTCGTCGTCGTTGAGGACAAGCCTTGTCGGCAGCGCCTTGCCCCACGCCCAAACAACCAGGTTCATATCCCCCGCCACCGCCCCTCGGGCGAAGCTCCTGACCTTGATTCCGGCATAGCCCGCGACGATCAGGCGCTCGGCGAAGATCTGTGTCGGCGCCTTGCCTTCGGTGATCATGCGCAGGCGCCAGTCATCTGCGGCGAGGTCCTCGGGGGTCATGTCGTACTCGGCCAGTGCCTGCGCTTCATCCGCATTGAAGATCGGTGCGATGTCGGCGTCATACGACACCAGTGTGGTCGGCTGCAGGGTGCCGATCTGATGGCTTTCGCGGATCGCCGTCATCACGCTGAGCGAGGTATAAAGTGCCGGCACCCCCTTGGGGTTGAATCGCCCGCCGAATCGGCGCGCGCCCTCCCCGGAGTACGGTTCCCGTGCCCGGATCGGATTCAAGGCACGATAAAGCCGCCCGACATAGCGCATGCCGTTCAGGCGTGCAGGCCCGCATCCACCGCGTCGATATACTCCATCACCTCATCCGCGCGCCCGTCGCGCACCAGTTGCATGGCGGTCATGCCGCCGAACCCGGCGAGCGGCTCCGAGCGATACCAGGCATAGGCAATCAGCGCCGTGCCAAAACGCGGCTCCACCCGGTTCAGGATCTCGACCATCTCGCGCAGGCGCTTCTGGGTGCGCACACTGGCGATCCGGTCGCTGCGTGACAGCGCATCGCGCCCCAACCCGACGGTACGCGCCACCTCATCACGCGTCGTGCGCAGAACCGCGGCAATCCGGGCAGGCGTGAACTGACCGTTTTCAGCAAAGGCTTCGAGCTTCATCGCGCATCTCCACAATTTGTGACTCAGTTTACTGTCATAAAATATGGCAATCAAGGCATCAATCTCCTTGAGGCCAATCTGCCCGAGAGGGATAAAAACCGATTTCAGCAGGGTACGCCGCCTGCTTCAACAGCTACCCCGTACACCAGATTCGAGCATAATGCTTTTCAAACCTCGCGGGGATGCCTACAAATGAAACTGCAAACGATCCGGTCCTTGAAC
>CAYMHN010000580.1:0-2702 GCA_964390235.1 uncultured Candidatus Competibacteraceae bacterium | reverse complement strand
GGCGGTCAGGTCCGGCTCGCCGCCCGCCACCGGCGCCGCTCGGAACTGATAGGCATCGCCGACTGGCGGCTGGAGCGCTGCACCGCCCTGGGTGTCGAACTGCGCTTCAATGTGTACGCCGAGTCCGCCGAGGTATTGGCCGAGAACCCGAACCTCGTGATCATCGCCACCGGTGGTCTGCCGAACACCGGTTTTCTGGAGCAGGGCAACGAACTGGTGGTGTCTAGCTGGGACATTCTCTCCGGCGATATCAAGCCGGGCGGCAAGGTGCTGTTGTTCGACGACAACGGTGGTCATCCCGGCATGCAGGCCGCCGAGTTCATCGCCGAGGCCGGCAGCGAGCTGGAGATCGTCTCGCCGGAGCGCTTCTTCGCCCCCGAGATGGGCGGACTGAACCACGTCGCCTACGCCCAGTCCTTCCAGAAGCACGGGGTCACGATCACCATCAACCGCCGGCTGCTGGGCGTACGGCGCGAGGGTAACCGGCTGGCGGCCGTGGTCGGCAGCGACTATGGCGAGTTCCGCGATATCCGTCAGGTCGACCAGGTGATCGTCGAGCACGGCACCCTGCCGCTGGACGATCTGTATTTCCAGCTCAAGCCGGATGCGATCAATCGTGGCGAGGTCGATTACCGGGCGCTGATCAAAGGTGAGCCGCAGGCCGTGAACCGCAACCCGGACGGAAAGTATCGGCTGTACCGGATCGGCGATGCGGTATCGTCGCGCAATATCCACGCCGCCATCTACGACGCGCTGCGCTTGTGCATGATGATGTGAGGACACGGCTCCCCGGTTGCCGATCACCCCATTATCAGCGTAGGCTACGTTCGGTTTTGCCTGATGATCGAACCGTTCATGACCGATATCGCCAATCAGACGCCGCGTCCCAAGCCGGCTGAAATCCTGCTGCTGGTGGGCCAGCACTGGCCGCTGGTGTTCGACATACAGCGGCCTCGACCGCTGGCCATCGGCGCCGGTGACGAACTGCTGAGCCGGGCCGGAGAGCTGAAGGTGAGCCGTAGCGCGATCCGCGACTTTCTGCGCTGGTGGACCAATAGCGAACGCTATCTGCGGATGCTGGCCACCCCGGAAATGCGCCGCCACACCCTGGATGGCACCGACGCCGGTCCGGTACTGGACGAGCACCGGCGGATCGCCGCGGTGCAGCTCAAGGAGCGTCAGAAAAAGCGGCAGCAGTCACCACGACCGCCCCGACGAGCACGCGTACCACCGCTATCACCGGAATCAGGCTGATCGGCCGGCTTCAGATCGTCGGCGATCCCTGGATGAACAGCTTGACGAAACAGGCGCCCAGCGCGATGTAGTCCGAATTGGGCAAGGAGAAGAAGCGCAGGAAGTCGGCCGTCGCCATGCGACCCTCGATGAAGTAGTCCAGAAACTGCTGGCTGATGGGGTGCAGGCGCTCCGGAAAGCCGCACAGGAATCGGGCGGGATCAGGGTACATCGGTCGCCTCCGGTTATCGATTCCTTTACAGCATAGATGCTGCCGGCGATATTTTCATTTGCCGTCCCGTCCGTTTATTCTGGATGCAGGCTGATCCACGAGGTATCCATGAGCGTGCGCTACGAAGTATCGCCGGCCAGCCGCATCGTCGCCGGCCCCGATAGTCTCGACAAGCTGGCCGGGCGGCTGGCGGCGCTGGGCGGCGAACAGGTACTGCTGGTGGTCGATCCGGCCCTGGCCGCATTAGGCGAGTTGGAGCGGGTCCATGCCTTGCTGGCCGGGCGGTGCGAGGTATTCGACTTCATCGTGCCACCCGGCGAACCGACGCTGATGGCCGTGGACGAAGGTGCCGCGCGGGTGCGAGCCTTGCAACAACCCCTGGTGGTCGGCCTGGGTGGCGGCAGCGCGCTGGATACGGCCAAGCTGATCGCCGGCCTGGCGGTCAATCCTGGCCCCATGGCCGATTACCTGCTGGGTGCGCGGCCGTTCGTCGGCCGCTGTCCGGCCGTCATGATCCCCACCACCTCTGGCACCGGCGCCGAAGTCACCCGTACCAGCGTGGTCAGCGACGCCCGCGGCGTCAAGAGCTGGGCCTGGGACGAGTCCTTGCGGCCCGATCTGGTGCTGCTGGACCCGCGGCTGACCCGCTCGGTCCCGCAAGCCCTGACCGTGGCCACCGGCCTGGACGCTTTCGTCCATGCCATGGAAGCGCACACCGCCCGGCGCCGCAATGCCTTCGCCGCCGGCCAGGCCTTGCAGGCGATCCGGCTGATCATCGCCCACCTGCCGCGGGCCGTCGCCGCGCCGGACGATCTGACCGCGCGGCTGGCCATGCAGGAGGCGGCCTGTCTGGCGGGTCTGGCCATCGATGCCAGTGGTGTCGGCATCGCCCATTGCGTCGGTCATGCCCTGGGCACCTTGTATCATCTGCCACATGGCAGTGCGGTGGCCCTGGGCCTGCAAGCCACCCTGGCCTGGAGTCTGGCCGGGGATGCCGAACCCTACCGCGAGGCCACCCGCTGCTTCCGGTCCGAGGCGGTCGCCGAGGAACTGCCGGCACTGTTCGATGCCTGGTTGACGCAACTGGATTTCGCTGCCTGCCTGCCGCCCCCGCCGGCCGAGCCGGATGTCGCCGCCCTGGCCGACTGCATGCAGTGGCCGGAGAATCGGCCGATGGCGCTGAACAACGCGCGGTTGCCGGCGGACGATGAATACGCCGAGCTGGCGGGGCTGAGCC
>CAYMHN010000579.1:0-2726 GCA_964390235.1 uncultured Candidatus Competibacteraceae bacterium | reverse complement strand
CCATCAGCTTGAGCATCTGGATCAGGGCCAGCCCGCCCGAGGACGGCGGCGGCATCCCCACGATCCGGTAGCTGCGGTAGTCGCCAACCACCGGCTCGCGGATGGCGACCTCGTAGCCAGCCAGGTCATCCAGCGTCATGCGCCCGGCGAGTTGGCTGTTGGCACCGCGGAAGTTCAGCTGTGTGTCTACAATGGCCTGGGCCAGCGGGCCGGTGTAGAAGGTATCGGCGCCTTGCTCGGCGATCAGTTGCAGGGTTGCGGCCAGTTCGGGTTGCACCAGCAGGTTACCCTCCACCAACGGTACCCCACCGGGGCGAAATACCGTGCGCGCCTCGTCATAGGCCGGATTGCCGATCTCGTTGCCCAGCCGGCCGCTGGTGATGCTGTCGGCCAACCGCGAGCTGACCCGGAATCCGTCCGCGGCCAGGGCGATCGCCGGTTGCAGCACCTCGGCCAGGCTCATGGTGCCCCAGTTTTCCAGCGCCACTTCGGCGCCGCGCACCGTGCCGGGCACGCCGACCGAGATCCCGCTGGTCGAGGCCAGACCGAAATTCTGACCCTGGAACATGTCGACCGTCGCCGCCGCCGGCGCAGTCTCGCGCGAATCGATGACGAAGGTCTGCCTGGGAGGTTCGGCCAGATGCACCATCATGAAGCCGCCGCCACCGATGCCGGACGACTGCGGCTCGATCACATTGAGCGCGAACAGCACGGCGATGGCGGCATCGATCGCGTTGCCCCCCTGGCGCAGAATGGCGGCCCCGGCCTCGGCGGCCAGCGGTTCGCTGGTGGTGACCACCCCGCCGCGTACCCCGGGTTCGCCCAGGGAACGCAGATCCCTGGCCGAGACCGGCTCGACCAGCAACAGAACAACGGCGAAAAAGCCCAGCGCCAGATTGCGCGAGGTCGCGACCCATGTCGCGCGCATGTCGAACAAACGGTGAAATACCCGCATCATCTCCTCCAATGACGTGTGTTATCGAGATTGGCCAATCAACAGGGATCGACCGGGGGAGTATAACGGGGTTATCCGATGATTATCCAATCATGGAGCATTGGAGGGATCGGATCCGGCGGGCCGGAACCAGTGCCGCAGCTCGGCCGCGCCAATCAGCAACACCCCTTCGCCGCCGCGCTCGAACTCCGGCCAGACGAAGGGCACTTCGGGCCAGGTTTCCAGCACCGCGGCGCGGCTGTTGCCGACCTCGACCACCAGCAGGCCGGTCTCGGTGAGGTGATCCGCCGCCTCGGCCAGTATCCGCCGCACGATGTCCAGGCCGTCGGCGCCGGCGGTCAGACCCAGTTCCGGTTCGCGATGGTATTCGGTAGGCAGTGTCGCGTACTCGGCCTCGGAGACATAGGGCGGGTTGCTGACGATCAGATCGTAACGCCATTCGTCCAGGGCCGCGAACAGATCCGATTCGATGGCCCGGACCCGATCGTCCAGGCCGTGTTCGGCGATGTTGCGCCGGGCCACCTCCAGCGCCCCGGCCGAGATATCGGCCAGGTCCACCTCGGCCTCGGGAAACGCATGGGCACAGGCGATGCCGATGCAGCCACTGCCGGTGCACAGATCGAGGATGCGCTCCACCGGCTCGTCCAGCCAGGGCTGAAAGCGCTGCTCGATCAGTTCGGCGATGGGCGAACGCGGTACCAGCACCCGCTCATCGACATGGAATGGCAGACCCATGAACCAGATGCGCCCCGTCAGATAAGCGGCAGGTATCCGCTCCTCGATGCGCCGTTGCAGCAGATTCAGCACCACCCGCTTTTCGGCCGAGGTCAGAGCCGCCGCCAGGTACTCGGCCGGCAGATCGGGTGACAGGTGCAGCGCGTGCAGGACCAGGCTCGCGGCCTCGTCCAGCGCATTATCCGTGCCGTGACCGAAATGCAGACCCGCCGCATTCATCCGGCTGGCGCCCCAGCGAATGAAATCGCGGACGCTGGTCAGTTCGGTGGATTCCGGTGATAACTCGATCATCGACGTCGTGCAGGGTTCACGGTTATAAGGCTAGAGTATACCAATGGCGTGACCACGAGCCGCGCGGAGAATCGTCTTGCTTCCCTATGCCCTGACCATATTCCTGAGCGCTTTTCTGCTGTTCCAGCTTCAGCCGCTGATGGGCAAGTATTTGCTGCCCTGGTTCGGCGGCACGCCGGCGGTGTGGACCACCTGCATGCTGTTCTTTCAGAGCCTGCTGCTGATCGGGTATGTATACGCGCATCTGAGCATCGGCCGGTTCACGCCGCGCCACCAGGTACGGATGCATCTTACCCTGCTGGCCCTGGCCCTGCTGTTTCTACCGGCCATCCCCTCGACGGCCTGGCGACCGCTGGACGGTTCGCAACCGGTGGCGCATATCCTGGCGGTACTGGGCGTGACCATAGGCATCCCCTATCTGCTGCTGTCCTCCACCGCCCCGCTGTTGCAAGCCTGGTTCAGCCGCGCCCGCCCCGGACAGTCGCCCTACCGATTGTTTGCCTTGTCCAATGCCGGCTCGCTGCTGGGTCTGCTCAGCTACCCCCTGCTGGTCGAACCCGGCCTGGGCTTGTTCGAACAGTCCTATCTCTGGTCGGGGTTGTTCGTCGTCTTCGTGGCCAGCTGCGCCTGGTGCGCGCTCAGTCTGCCACGGGACTCGCTACCACGGTCGGCGGAGCCAACTTCACCGAGTACGCCCACCGATCCTCCCCCCGCTCCGGCGGTGCGCCTGCTGTGGCTGGTGCTG
>CAYMHN010000578.1:1648-2730 GCA_964390235.1 uncultured Candidatus Competibacteraceae bacterium | reverse complement strand
ATCTGGATTGAAGCTGTGTGCAGATTGGAGGATACCCTGAAATCAAGGGGGAGTATAGGAAACATAAGCAGGGCAACCGATCCGGAAACCTTCAGCAACGCTGTCTCCCGCCACCTGTCGGTGCCGAACGGCCTTGATCCGCCCGAGCATACCGAATACCGCCGGATCATCGAGCCCTATTTATGATTCGATCCCGATGGCCACGCCCCCGGCCGCCGAGAGCAGCACGACCACCCACGGCGGTGTCTTCCACACCGCCAGCAGCAGGAACCCGGTAAGCGCCAGGGCGAACTCGTGGCGGCCGATAATGGCGCTGGTCCATACCGGGTGGTACAGGGCCGCACCGAGGATGCCGACCACGGCGGCGTTGGCACCGCGCATCAGGGCTTGGGCGTTCGGCTTTCTGCGGAACGCGTCCCAGAACGGTACCGCGCCGACCAGCAGCAGACAGCCGGGCACGAAGATCGCGACCAGACTGATCGCCGCCCCGGTCGGGCCGTGCGGTTCCGGTCCCAGCACCGTGCCGAGATAGGCGGCGAAGGTGAACAGCGGCCCCGGTACCGCCTGCGCCGCGCCATAGCCGGCCAGGAACTGGTCCGAGGTCACCCAGCCGGTTTGCACCACTTCCGCCTCCAGCAGGGGCAGGACCACATGACCGCCGCCGAAGACCAGTGAGCCGGCGCGGTAGAAGGCATCGACGACCGCAATGGTCTGCGAACTCGTGAGCGCCGCCAGGATCGGCAACGCCACGAGCAGCAGCAGAAACAGCCCCAGGGCCACCGCACCGGCGGTTCTGGACACCGGGAAGCTCATGTGATGCGCCGTTTCGTCCGCCGCTGCGCGGCACAGCCAGAGTCCAGCCAGCGCGCCGGCCAGGATGGCGCTCACCTGACCCGCCGAGCCGGCGACGAACACCACGATCAGCACGGCCATCAGTGCGATGCTGGCCCGTTCACGGTCGGGGCAGAGACTCCTGGCCATGCCCCATACCGCATGGGCGACGATCGCCACCGCGACGATCTTCAGGCCGTGGATCACCCCGGCGCGCAAGACCGACGATTTGCCCACGCCGCTGGGGCCAT
>CAYMHN010000578.1:0-1638 GCA_964390235.1 uncultured Candidatus Competibacteraceae bacterium | reverse complement strand
TCAGGCCGTGGATCACCCCGGTGCCGACCGGTCCGCCAAAGGCGGCCGCGCCGAGCGCGAACAGCACCAGAATCAATGCCGACGGTAGCGTGAAAGCGGTCCAGGCCGCCAAAGCTCCGAGTGGCCCCGCGCGCAGCAGACCGAGGCCGAAACCGACCTGGCTACTGGCCGGACCGGGCAGGAACTGGCAGAGCGCGACCAGATCGGCATAGCCCTGATCGTCGATCCAGCGCCTGCGAACCACGAGTTCATCGCGAAAATAGCCGAGATGGGCGATCGGTCCACCGAACGAGGTCAGGCCCAGTTTCAGGAAAGCACGGCAGACTTCTCCCGCGCCGCCCCTGTCACTACCCGGCGGCGTTGACGGTTTGCTGGTCACCTTGTCATCGGCCCGGAAGTGCATTCTCGAATGCACTCTTCAGTGTCGAGCTTGATGTGCCAGGGAAGTCCCGCTGAAATCGGCCGCCAAGGGCAGGTCGCGGGCCGCCTGATCGAACAGCCAGCGCAGCAGGCCGTCATGACTGGCGCTGGCATTGACCATGGCTATCGTCAGCCGTACCGTTCGACGGGTGACCTTGACCTCCCTGGTGCTGCGATAGCCCGGGTTGCGGTGGATCTTGCGCAAGGTCAGGATCGCCAGACCCAGCGCCCACAGGCAGAAACGGCGGATGCCGGTTTCACGACGCGGCAGCAGCAAGGTATAGCTCAGACCATTGCGCAAATGAGCATGCGCCAGACCCAGCAGGTGGTTCAGTCCTTGGCGGAAGGTTGCCTCGGCTACACTGCCTGTATCGGAACCGTGCTCGAACACACTACGCGGCAACCAACACACCCCGCGCCGCTGATCCTCCCAGACATCCTTGAGGATATTGGTCATCTGCAAGCCCTGGCCGAAGGACGGAGCCAGTTCCATCAATCGCTCGCGTTGCCCGGCGATCCGCGGCGCATGTTGACAGAACAGTTCGGTGAGCATTTCGCCGACCACCCCGGCCACGAAATAGCAGTAGCGGTCCAGCTCCCGGAGATCGGCCAGACCCCGGGGGTTGGCGACCCGGGCGAATTCCGGCATGCCCCGGCTCATCACCGTCAGACAGCGCTGCAAGGCGGTGCGGGTCACGGGATCGAAGGATCGCGTCACACGGAGTACCTCCGGGGTATGCCCGATCAGTTCTCGCTCGGTCGGCAGAGTATCCGGCGCCAGCCTGGGAGTCAGCCGGTCGGCGAAGTCGACCGCTGCAGCGGGCTGCTCCAGGGCATCCAGGAACAGCCTGTGAAACGCGCTTTTCTGCTCGGCGTCGATGCGCGCGTCGTCTTCGATGGTGTCGGCGATCCGACACAGCAGATAGGCGTTGGTGACCACCTGTTCCAGGGTATCCGGCAACTGGGGGATGGTCAGCGCGAAGGTGCGCGATACGCCTTGCAGTAGCTGCTTCTGGAACCGGGTGGCGGTTTGCAGGTCGATGGCGCCCGGATCGCGCCCTGTCATCGCTGTAGGAAATTCATGCGCCCGAAATCGTCTGGGTGGGAAAAGGGTGGATCGGGATAATCCACCCTTGGGCATCACGGTTACTCAAAACATGTGCTGGCCACCGTTGACCGACAGCGTCGAACCGGTGATGAAACCGGCATCGTCATCGG
>CAYMHN010000577.1:0-2741 GCA_964390235.1 uncultured Candidatus Competibacteraceae bacterium | reverse complement strand
GGCCTGGCCCGGCGCGCCTTTGATACCGACCGGCGATCCGATGCTGGACGGCGTCGGTCCCGCCGCTTACGCCGAGCGGGCCGACAAGCCCGATCTGACCAGTGAAGGGCATCCCAGAATCGTCCCGATGCGGGTGGCCGGCGATTTCAGCATCGCCAGCCGGGACCCCGACCCACGCGGCATGCAGGTCATCGCCGCCGACCGCAAGGTGGCCGGAACCGTGTGCGACGTCTGGGTGGATCGCGCCGAGGTCCTGATCCGCTATCTGGAAGTCGAGGTCGCGGATGCCGAACCGGCCCGTCAGGTGCTGGTGCCCATGCCCTTGGTGCGCATCCGCCAGGTCCGTGCCATGAAAACCGACGGTCCGATCACCGATCGGGTAGTCGGCAAGAAGCGTCCGCGGGAAGCCGTGGTCAAGTCGGTCATGGCCCACCATTTCGCCAAGGCGCCGGTGCTGCGCAATCCCGATCAGGTCACCCTACTGGAAGAGGACAAGATCTGTGCCTATTTCGGCAGCGGCCACCTGTATGCCAAGGCCTCCCGCCAGGAGCCGCTGGTATGAACCAGCATGCTCTGACCGAACATGATTACGAGCCGGTACACGGTCTGCCGGCGCATCTGCCCCGGGGCGAGCGCATCCTCTGGCAAGGCGCGCCCTGCTGGCGCACCCTGGCCATCCGGGCCTTCCACGTCAGAAAAGTCGCCATCTACTTCGCCCTGTTCGGCCTCTGGCGAGCCGGTTCGACGCTGGCCGAGGGCCAGGGGCTGGTGGCGGGACTCGCCTCCACCCAAGGGCTGATCATCGCGGCCCTGCTGGCAATCGGCCTGCTCGGCGGGATGGCCTGGCTGTATGCCAGGACCACGGTCTATACCCTGACCGATCGCCGGCTGGTGCTGCGCTCCGGCGTGGCCTTGTCGATGACCATGAACATCCCGTTCCGACTCATCGAATCGGCCGCGCTCAAGCTGCATGCCGACGGGACTGGCGATATTCCGTTGCAGTTGGTCCCCGGCGAGCGCGCGTCCTACATCATGCTGTGGCCGAACGCCAAACCCTGGCATCTGTCCCGGCCACAGCCGATGCTGCGCGGCATCCCGGTCGCCGAACAGGTCGCCGGGCAACTGTCCCGCGCATTGACCGAAGCCCTGCCCAGCACCGCACAGCCAGCGGCACGGCAACCGGAACGCGGTGCACCGAACATCATGCCCGAGCCGCGGCGGACAGCCGCGGTATAAGTGGAGATGGTCATGTCAGCATCCTCGAATCACAGCCGTTTCCCACGCCTTGCGCTGTTCGGCGCAGCCACGGTGATCGGACTCACCCTGCTGGCGGTCACCACGGTCCGGGTCAGCGGCATCAGGATTTCCCAAGTACCGGACACGGCCCAGCCGGTCGAAACCCGCGAACTGCGTTTCACGGACCGCTCGGACGGCGCGGTCATCGTCTACCAAGTGCCCGATGAGCGGATCGTGAAGGTGCTGGAACCAGGCACCAACAGCTTCATCCGCGGCGTGCTGCGCAGCCTCAACCGCGAGCGCCGGTTCCAGGACATCAACATCCACGAGCCGTTCCGGCTGGTCCGCTGGGACGACGGCCGGCTGTCGCTGCACGACCCGACCACCGAGGAACAGGTCGATCCGGGGGCGTTCGGCAAGACCCAACTCGACGCCTTTGCCGTGCTGCTCCTCGCACACAGCGACTAATCCAACACTGCTCATCCGGGAGGATGCCATGACCACGACCACGCTCGACGACTATCTAACCAACGAGTCGACCACCCGGGCCAAGACCGAGACCATCCTCACCCCGCGCTTTTACACCACGGATTTCAAGGCCATGGAGCGCATCGATGTCAGCCCGGTGCGCGCCGAGTGGGATGCGATGATGGACGAGTTCCGCAGCGACGGCAACACCGATCACTTCGTGCGGGACGAGGGCTTCACGTCCGAAATCACCCCTCTGCCGAACGCCCTGCACCAGGAATTCATGGATCTGCTGGTGAGTTCCGTGACCTCCGAGTTCTCGGGTTGCGTGCTGTACACCGACATCAAGAAGAAAGTGGACAATCCGGATATTCGCGAACTGATGGGCTATATGGCGCGCGATGAATCGCGCCATGCCGGTTTCATCAACCAGTCGCTGAAGGACTACGGCATGGGCGTCGATCTGGGTTTTCTGCGCAAGGCCAAGAAATACACCTTCTTCAAGCCCAAGTACATCTTCTACGCGACTTATCTGTCGGAGAAAATCGGCTACGCGCGTTTTTTTCGGGGTGCGCAATCTGAGCGAGGAATTCCTGCCCCCGCATTTGCAGTATCTCAAGAGCTTTTTCACCCGCAAGCCGATGAATCTGCTGTTTCCCGTTTCGGTCACCGCGGGAACCATCGTTGCCGTGCTGGTCGTGCAGCAGATCCCGGCCCCCGGAACCTCCGCCTTCGAGGCGGTCGGACTCACCCTGATCGCCACCCTGCTGATCCTGGCGATACTGGAGCACTGGTTTCTGGTGCTACCCCTGCCCTTCGAGGCCCTGTGGCGTTGGGGCTTGCAGTCGCATACCGCTCGCCAATCCACGGATGATAGGGACGACGACAATCACCCCGGTTTTTTCCTGGCCACTCCGGACCGTTCGAATCCCCGCAAACCGATCATTGCCAAGAGCCCTTCCTGACACTTGCTCTCCCTGGCCTCGGCTGGCCCTCCGGCAAGTCCAACAGTTACAATGCCGGTGCATAAACCGCAG
>CAYMHN010000576.1:1340-2752 GCA_964390235.1 uncultured Candidatus Competibacteraceae bacterium | reverse complement strand
CGATCAGATGCCGCGCCGCCGCCACGCAATCGGCCACATCGACCACGCCCCAGCCGCCGTCCAGGGCCTGGTGATAGGTCCGCCCGTAGCCGGTGCTGCCACGGTAGTTGACATCCACCACGGCGATGCCGCGCGAGGTCCAGTACTGGATCTGCGGATTGAGCGCGCTGCCGGTGGCCGAAGTCGGCCCACCATGACCGATGACCAGCAGTGGCGGCCGCTCTCCGTCCGGTCCGACATAATCGCGATTATTGGGCGGGTAGTAGAAAGCATGGGCGCAGGCCCCGTCACCGGTGTAGAAACAGATCGGCTCGGGCCGCGACAGATAGCCGGGGTCGATGACCGTATCGCTGGCCAGGCGCAGCTCGCGCAGCGTTCCGCTGGCATCCAGTTCGACGATGGCACCGGGCCGATCCGGCGCGCCGCCACGAAACACCAGACGCCGACCCTGCGCCCGCAAACCCTCGATCTGCGTATAGGGCGTGGCGACAGGCTGTAGCCTGCCGTCCCCGTCCAGGCGGGCCAGCTGCCACAGCCCCTGCTCGCAGTAGGCGCAGTACAGGCCGCCATCGTCGGTCCAGGCATGGTTGGACTGGGCGAACACCCAGTGCGGCTGGCCGAATTCGGCCTCGCGCGTGGCCAGCGGCGTGATCCGACCAGCACGCCAGGCGTACGGATTCCACCAGCCGCTGCGATCGGAAACGAAATACAGGGTGCCATCCTCGCCCCAGTGCGGCTGGCAGATCGACTCATCAGGTCCTCCGGCGATGCGTCGGGGCTGCCGTGGACTGCCCGAGTCATCCAGTTCGGCCAACCACAGCTCGGTGCTGTCCCAGGGCATGGCCGGATGGTTCCAGCTCAGCCAGGCCAGTTGGCGGCCGTTCGGACTCGGCCGGGGTGAACTGTAGAAATCCGCACCCGCTACCAGGATGCTGATTGATCCCGACTGTCCGTCCACGGCGACCAGGGTATTGACCGGCTCGCCGGTCCCGCGATGATCCTCGCAGACCGCCAGCACGCGCCGCCGCCGGGGATCGACCGTCAGATCGGCGAAGCGCAGGCCATCGGCCGCGGTCAGCGGGATCGGTGCGGTGTCCGGTGACTGGCGGTACAGTTGCTGGTCATCCAGATTAACGAACCAGATGCTGCCGGCATGCACGGTGAACGCGCCGCCGCCGTATTCGTGAACCCTGGAAAGCACGCTGTAATCGAGAGGGGTAAGATCCCGGCACTGCCCATCGGGGGAGCAACGGACCAGCACCACCCGGCCACCTTCCTGCGGACGCGTCTCGGTCCAGTAGGTGTCCGCACCGTCGAGAACGATATCGCCCAGACCCCGGCCGCCGGCCACCACGGTCGCCGCACTGATGGGCGAGGCCCAGCTGCCATGGGCGGCGGTCCGCCGGCCGCTC
>CAYMHN010000576.1:0-1330 GCA_964390235.1 uncultured Candidatus Competibacteraceae bacterium | reverse complement strand
TACACTCTTTCCCTACACGACGCTCTTCCGTTATGACTCCTCGGGCTGAATCCGGTGGTCCATGGCCTCGGCCGGCCGGTCGCAACCGGCGCAACCCACTACCTGGGCCGGAACGCCGACCACGGTGCAATGCGGCGGCACATCGTGCAACACCACGCTGCCGGCACCGACCCGACTGCCCCGACCGATTTCCACATTGCCCAGGATCTTGGCCCCGGCACCGATCAGCACGCCCTGGCGGACCTTGGGATGGCGATCCCCCGATTCCTTGCCGGTACCGCCCAGGGTGACCTCGTGCAGCATCGACACATCGTCCTCCACCACCGCGGTCTCGCCGATCACCACGCTGGTGGCGTGATCGATCATGATGCCGCGACCGAGGCGGGCGGCCGGGTGGATATCGACCCCGAAGGCCTCGGAGATGCGATTCTGCAGATACAGGGCCACATGCCGGCGGTTCTGCCGCCACAGCCAGTGAGCCACGCGGTAGGCTTGCAAGGCATGAAAACCCTTGAAATACAGCAGCGGCTCCAGATAGCTGGTGCAGGCCGGGTCGCGCTCGTTCACCGCCACGATGTCGGCGCGGGTGGCGGCACCGATCTCGGGATCGGCCTGATACGCCTCGTCGCAGACCTCGCGCACCAGCATGGCCCGCACCTCGGCGCTACCGAGCTTGTGCGCCAGATGGTAGCTTAGCGCACTCTCCAGGCTGCCGTGCTTGAGGATCATGGCATGGACATAGCTTCCCAGCAGCGGCTCCTCGGCCACCATCAGGGCCGCCTCCTGGCGGATTCGCGCCCAGACGGGATCGTGGATGGACGGTTTCGGCATCGCTTGCAGCATGGCACATGCTCCCCGGTGGGGTTCAGGGATGGTTATCAATCCCATGATACTGCATCGCTCGCACGGTTCCCAACAGTCTCTATGGTACCGGGGCGAACTCGAATACAATTTCAGTTTTGTGGTCCACTAGGGCGACACCATTCTCAGGATCATTCATGCGCCATCATCAAGAACACAACGACATCTTGCGGTCTCCGGACACTACCGTGGACGCCGACAAGGTGTTCAAGCTCGATATCGACCTCAGCGTACCCGCCTTCAGCGAAGCGGATGAACATGTGCCGAGGCTGGACGAGACCTACCGCTTCGATCGCGACACCACTCTGGCGATACTCGCGGGTTTCGCCTACAACCGCCGGGTGATGATCCAGGGCTACCACGGCACCGGCAAGTCGACCCATATCGAGCAGGTGGCGGCGCGGCTGAACTGGCCCTGCATCCGCGTCAATCTCGATAGCCACATCTCGCGGATCGACCTGATCGGCAA
>CAYMHN010000575.1:0-2765 GCA_964390235.1 uncultured Candidatus Competibacteraceae bacterium | reverse complement strand
AGCCCGACCACTGCGTACCGCCGATAGACCCCCCCCAGTGACCGTGCCTTGCGCCGGAAGGCGCGCAGCAGGGCGTGCGGATCGAACCAACCCTCGTCGCGCGGGCCGAAACCGGCCCCGGCGATGCCGTCGAGGCTCAGCCAGGGAAAGCGCCGCGCCAGATCGTCCGGAGTCAGGCATTCGGTAGCCGTGCCCAATTCCCGCTGCAAGCGGCAGTTGGCTTCCAGCACCGGCAGACCACCGGGACTGGCCAGGAACAGATAACCCTGCTCGCGAAACCCGAGATCGGGGCGTTCATCGTCCACCATCAGGTACTGGTCGACGTCGCGGAGGAACTCGATGCCGAAGGCTGACATGCGGATGTTCTCGGTGGTCGCGGAATGCTTACATAACCCGCCCCAGGAGCGGGTGGTGGCACAGTTGCCATAACCGGGATCGCGCTCGATCACCGTGATTCGCCCGGCCAGTCCGGAATCGGCCAGAAAATAGCCGATGGCACTGCCCATAACGGCGCCGCCGATGATCACCACGTCACAGTGATCGGTCATTCGATCTCTCCGTTTACCATTACCTGTGACACAATACGCAAGCCATATGAGGTGGAACAAGCGGTCGCAGCAACCGATGTCTATCAACCCTACCGACACCAGGATCGAACGGATCAAGGACTACGCCCGGCAACACATGCCGCGCCTGCCCTATCACAATTTCGACCATGCCCTGGACGTGTACCGGGTGGTGACCCGACGCAGCCAGCACCTGACCGAAGACCAGCGCCATTGCCTGCAGATCGCGGCCCTGCTGCATGATGTCGTATACGAGGTCGGCGCGCAGGATAACGAATCGCGCAGCGCGATCGTTGCCCGCCAACTCATGGAGAAACTGGATTTTCCGGAGTCGCAGATTCGCGCGGTCGAGGACCTGATTCTGGCGACCCGGATGCCGCAACGTCCTCGGACCCCCCTGGAGGAAATCCTCTGCGATGCCGATCTGGACAATCTGGGCCGCGAGGATTTCTTCGAACAGAGCCGGCGGCTGCGAGAAGAAACCCTCGCCGCCGGCCGACAGCCTACATCGCTTGATGCCGATTTTCTGGAGAACCATACTTATTTCACCGAGCAGGCGGGCCAGGAGCGCGGCGCCCGGAAGGCGGATAACCTGGCACAGACCAAGAAACTCATGAGCGATCCCGAAGACCGTGGGGAAAACGGTTGATGCTTGAGAACCGGGTCATCCTGCTTGCCGACACAGCACCAATGGCACGTATCTCGACACGCCCAAGGGAAAGCAGTATCTGCGCCATAACGAGGCGGTGCTCGATGGGCAGGGCCGGATCAGCTTGGGACGCGATTGGCAGACAGCCAACGCGGTCATCAGCTACCAGGTAAGCTGAACAGGGTTCAACGTCGTGTTCAATGGCTTGTCACCCCGGTACCGGCCAGAACCGCCGGGTGGATCAGGCCATCGGTCATGATGGCCCTCCTCTGGCCATGGTCCGGCGGTCAGCATAGCGCCGGCCCGGGCGACTATCACGACGGGCATTGAGCGAAGCGAAATTGCTTCAAGTTGACCCGCCGGTTAGGCGTCAGACTCACCATTGGCGACGTTCAGGTGTCGGATTTCCCCATCCTGACAGGGGGTATAATTCTTTCGGCGCACCCGTACTGTGCGTCAAGCCAGCTGGCAGTGGCGCATTCCCAATACGATCTCCCCATACGCCTGCAATCCCACCACTTGGCGCGTTACTAGGCAACTCTGCGAGTAGCTGACGCAATAACTCTCCTCCGTGTTGCGACGGTTTCATTGCCCCTTTTATCCCAGGCATCCAAAGACCACCGATCGCTTTTCTCCGTGCACCTGGAGTTATCCGGTCCCCTTCATAGTGAACATCGACATAAACATCCCTCGGCAGGCCATCAATAGTCAACGCATTTTTAAAGATAAATACATAAGTATTAGGATCCGTCTCTGCCGTGGGTCGTACGAGAACAAGTAAATTGGTGTAAGGGAGGCCATTGTCAGCCCACATTTCCATTTTATTTATGTAGGCTTTGCTTGCCCCGCTCTTATTGCAGTAATAGCACATTTTCAACCTCTCTTAGATAACAACAAATTTCTGGTAATACCATAGGATTTCAATCGATAACACCTCACAAAGAGCACTTGCTACAATTCGCCGCTAGAACCGTCGTATTGCAACATGACGATTTCGTCGAATTAAATTCAGTAATGCTAATAACTCGCTGATATTTCCGAACCGGTGACCGTGTCATACGGACACGACCGATGGCGGCAAACACGACGCGGATCTTTTGCCAGATGCGCCGTATCATCGGACCACCCCTTCCGGCCGATGCCGTGCGTCCGGCCGCCAGGGTAGCGATCAGGTCGTCCGCATGCGGTCTTGCACACACCACCGCCAGTTCGTAGGGATAATTCAGGGGCGTCATGGTCGTTCTCTCCCAGTATAGCCGGTTCGCTTCAGCAGGCCGAGTAGCTGCCCTGGCAGCGCGCCACATAGAGTTGCACCACCTGCGCTTCGGTCGCACTCAGCTTGAACCCCAGCGCGGGCATTTCCCCAGCACCGTCCAGCACCGTCCGGGTGAAGGTCTCGGGATCATCGTGCGCCATCCCGACAGGCTGCACGCCGTGGCAATGGACGCAACTGCGCCGGTAGACCCGCTGGCCCCAGGCCTGCTGCTGGTCGCGGTCCATGTCGGCCACCTGCCGGCGGTGCCCGTCCGCCTCGGCGGCTTGCCACTCGA
>CAYMHN010000574.1:1175-2775 GCA_964390235.1 uncultured Candidatus Competibacteraceae bacterium | reverse complement strand
AGCTGCATCAGGATCAGCACGCCCCATGGCCCCAGTCCGATATCCTCCAGGAAAAGCTGGCGCAGCGCATCGACGGCGCGCAGGCCGTCGAAAACCGCGCCGAACGCCAGGGCGGCAAGGATGATCCACATGAACATGCAGGTGATGGCGAGCGTCCGGCGCGTGGTGGACTCAAATACTTCCCAGGTCATGCGGCCCTTGACGATCGCTGCCAGGGTCGCTGCCACCGCACCCACCACCGAACTTTCCACCAGGCGCGTATAGCCAGTGATGAACGGCACCATCATGACAAGGAAGATTCCCAGCGGCAGCAGGCCGGCGCTGAGCAGTCGCAGCTTTTCGCCGCGCGAGACCTTGGCGCGCTCCTCCTCGGCCAGCACGGGCCCGAGCGCCGGGTTCACCCGGCAGCGCAGCCAGATATAGACGATGAACATCGCCGCCATCATCAGCCCCGGCAGAACCCCGGCCAGCCACAGCTTGGCCACCGGCTGGCGGGCGATCATCGCGTAGAGCACCATGACCACCGAGGGCGGCACCAGAATGCCGAGGCTCGAGCCCGCCTGGATCACCCCGGTCACCATCCGCTTGTCATAGCCGCGGCGCAGCAGTTCGGGCAGAGCGATGGTCGCCCCGATGGCCATGCCGGCCACCGACAGCCCGTTCATCGCCGAGATCAGCACCATCAGCATAATGGTGCCGATGGCGAGCCCGCCCGGCACCGGGCCCATCCAGACGTGGAACATGCGATAAAGGTCGTCGGCCAGCCGGCTTTCCGACAGCACATAGCCCATGAAGATGAACATCGGCAGCGTCATGAGCGGGAACCAGTTCATCAGCTTCAGCGTCTGGGCAAAGCCCAGGTCATAGCCGCCCCGGTCGCCCCACAGAAGCATCGCCGAGACCATGGCCACGAAGCCGATGATCCCGAACATGCGCTGCCCGGTCATCAGCAGCAGCATCATCGAGGAAAACATCATGATGGCGATCATGTCGTAGGACATCAGATCTCCACGTTCCTCAGCTTGGCGATGTCGCGCAGCAAGATCGCGGTGCATTGCAGGATCATCAGTGAAATGCCGATCACCATGACGATCTTGATCGGCGCCATGTAGGGCCGCCACATGCCCCGCATGCGTTCGCCGTATTCCAGCGCGTACTGGGTGCTTTCGATGCCGCCCCACAGCAGCACCACCAGATAGAAGATCAGGGCAAGGATGGTGACGGAATCCACCGCCGCCTTGGTGCGGTCGCTCCACATGCCGTAAAACAGGTCCATTCGCACCGCAGATCCCATCTGCAGCGAATAGGCCCCGCCCATCATGAAGTATCCCGCCAGCAGGAACTGGCCCATCTCGTCGGTCCAGATCTGCGGCGCGCCCCCGGCACGTGCGATGGCGCCCCACAGGAGAACCCCCATGAGGGCATAGATCACATACATCGCCACCCGGCCCACGCCGTAGTTGAGCCGCTCGACAATTCGCACATAGGCCACAAGAAAGCGCGGCACAGGCGTCGCCCCCCTTCAGATTCTCGACGCAAACAGGCAGGTCCAGCTTTCGCTGGCGTGACGGTGAACGGGGCCGCTATATGCCCGTGCATG
>CAYMHN010000574.1:0-1075 GCA_964390235.1 uncultured Candidatus Competibacteraceae bacterium | reverse complement strand
GCCGTCGCGGACCGGTCTCACCCGCGCCCGGGTCGGCGCCGATGAGACGGGCATGCGTCTCGACCGCTGGTTTCACCTGCACTATCCCCAGCTCACCCATGCCTATCTCAACAAGCTGCTGCGCACCGGGCAGGTGCGGGTGGACGGCCGCCGCGCCAAGGCCAATGCGCGCCTGGAGTCCGGCCAGGAGGTCAAGGTGCCGCCGCTGGCCTTGACGGCACGCCCGCCCGGCCAGTCCGGCGAGGCAAAGCCGCTCACGACCCAGGACCGGCGCACCTTCCGCGACATGATCATCCACGAGGATGCCGACATCTATGTCCTCAACAAGCCGACCGGCCTTGCCGTCCAGGGCGGCTCCAGGACCGCCCGGCACATCGATGCCATGTTGATGGGCCTCGAGGCCGAGCTTGGCGAGCGGCCGCGTCTCGTCCATCGCCTCGACCGCGACACCTCAGGGATACTGGTGGTGGCCAAGCGGCGCTCGGTGGCCGCCAATCTCGGCAAGCTGTTCTCCACCCGTTCGGTGCTCAAGGTGTACTGGGCCGCGGTCAAGGGGGTGCCCAAGCCCGCCCAGGGCAAGATCGACGCGGCCCTCATCAAGGCGGAGGGGCCGCAAGGCGACAGGGTGCGCGCCGCGACCGCAGCCGACAAGGACGCCTCGCAGCGCGCCACGACCTATTATGCGGTGATCGACAAGGCCGCGCCGACCCTTGCCTGGGTGTCGTTGAAACCCGTCACCGGCCGCCAGCACCAGTTGCGCGCCCATATGGCGCTGATCGGCCACCCGATCCTCGGTGACGACAAGTATGGCGGAACCGAAGGCCTGCCGGGCACCATCGCGCGCAAGCTGCACCTGCACGCGCGCCGCATCGCCTTTCCCCACCCGCGCGGCGGCACTTTGGACGTCACCGCGCCGCTGCCTGCCTATATGCGCGACACCTGGGAACTGGTCGGCTTCGACCCCGACCGCTACGACGAGGGCCCGGCGGAGGCGTGAGGCGGAAGCCCGCGAGCCTTCCCCCCACCCCCGGCCCCTCCCCACAAGGGGGAGGGGTGCAGAAGGAGCGCCCGGAAC
>CAYMHN010000573.1:0-2781 GCA_964390235.1 uncultured Candidatus Competibacteraceae bacterium | reverse complement strand
GCTCACAAGGCCTCGAAATACATCACCATCCGCCGGCGCAACCCGGCGTCCGGCAGTCGACCGTACAGCGCCCCCAGGTTCTGCTGCATGTGCTCGACCCGCGAGGTGGCGGGGATGGCGCAAGTGACCGCCGGGTGCGAGACGATGAACTTGAGCAGGAACTGCGCCCAGTAGGTGCAGTCGATCTCAACCGCCCAGTCGGGCAGCGGTTTGCCCCGTACCTGGCGGAACAGGGCGCCGCGCCGGAACGGGCGGTTGACCAGCACCGCGATGCCGCGTTCGGCGGCCAGCGGCAGCAGCCGCTGTTCGGCCTGCCGGTCGTGGATATTGTAGGTGAACTGTACGAAATCCAGCGGCTCGCGGGTCATGATCCGTTCCAGCTCGGCATGGCGGCGCCCGTGCGAGGTGGTCACCCCGATATAGCGCAGCCGTCCCGCGGCCTTCCAGTCCTGGAGCGTGGCCAGATGGGTCTGCCAGTCGAGCAGATTGTGCACCTGCATCAGGTCGATCCGCTCCACCCCCCACAGCCCGCGCGAGGTTTCCATCTGCTGCATGCCCAGCCACCGGCCCGGGGTCCACACCTTGGTGGCGGAGAACAGTTCGGCGGGGTGGTTCAGCCGTTGCAGGCAGTGGCCGATGACCTCCTCGGCCGACCCGTACATGGGCGAGGAGTCGATCAGCGCACCGCCGCGCGCGAAGAAGGCGTGCAGGATCTCGACTCGGAGATCGCGGGCGAAGCGGTCGTTACCGACGTCGAAGGTGATCCAGGTACCCAGGCCGATGGCCGGAAGCCGCTCGCCCGAGGACGGGATGGGGCGCAGCAGCGGTGCGGCGACCGCGGTTCGCGCCGAGCCGAACAGGGCGGTCAGTCCCAGGCCGCCCATGCACCGCAGAAACCGGCGCCGGCTGGTCAGGCTGTCGTAGCACTGCATGGTTTGCCTCTTGGTCAGGCCTGGAGATCATCCAGCATGAGGGCAATGTCTTCATCGGCCTTTAGATAATCGGCGCTGTCGTAACGGCTGAAGGTCTCGGTGCTCATGATGTGTCAGTCCTGCCATTGCGCGGCGATGGCTCTGGCCCGATCAATGTCGCGCCGCTGGGTGGACTTGTCACCGCCACATAGCAGCACAACAATGAAGTCCCGGCAAACCCCGTCCAGGCGGAGGAGCCTACGCTGATATCGCGGATCGTTAGTCCTGCGGGCGGTTTTCTCGCAGACTGCACGCTACTTGCGCCACAGTTCGTCGGTCTTGCGACGGCCATGGTTTTGACGGCGGGGCGGCTTGTCGGGTTCGAAGCGCATGTCGGCGCGCCGATCCTGCCCCGAGCGCCGGTCCGGAATCCGACGTCGCTCGGTCGAAGCTATATAGCGGCAGCGGCAATTGTCGGGCATCGTGCAGCTGGTAAGCGGCAGGGACGGTGTCTCGTCTCGGGAATAACGCTGATCCCGCAGCTGCTGCACCGATTCACAGGAGAGCGCGTCTTGCGGAGCATGGATCCGCACGATACTCGCCGGGACCGACGCGCCCGGTTTTGCTGCAGCACCAGAAGGCTTCGTGCCGCCAGCTCGGCGCAGCATGAAAATAGCCAAGACCACCAGAATGACGGTTACCGCAACCCAAAGCAGATTCGACATGGACCTGTTCTCCACATAACCCGTCAGCAGCCCGCCAGTCATGGCAGGATACCCGAACATTATGCGCCGCCTGCGGTGGAATGCCAGCGGGTCGATAGCATGGCAGCTTCACGAGGCTCTGGTCGCTGCCACCGGCGAGGACGGGTCGTAAGTGTCAAACCTCCATCATCTCGAAATCATCCTTGCTGGCGCCGCAATCCGGGCAGGTCCAGGTCAGCGGCACGTCGTCCCAGCGGGTGCCGGGGGCGATGCCGTCGTCCGGCCAGCCCTTTTCCTCGTCGTAGATGTAGCCGCAGATCACGCACATATAGGTCTTGTAGGCCATGGTCGGGTTAACGCCTTGGAGGAATTTGAAAAACGCAGCATTCTGCCACAGCGGCCGCCGCCGGCAAAGCGTTGCCCGGCCTCGCGGACAGCGCCGACGCGGGTACAATAGCGCCATCCTTCCGCAATCCAGGCAGACCGATGTCACGATCCGAGCAGTTGTTCCAGGACGCCCAACGCTACATTCCCGGCGGGGTCAACTCACCGGTGCGGGCCTTCAAGAGCGTCGGCGGCACCCCGGTGTTCTTCAAGCGTGCCGAGGGCGCGTATCTTCACGACGAGGACGATCGGCGCTACATCGACTATGTCGGCTCCTGGGGGCCGATGATCGCCGGTCATGCCCATCCCGAGGTAATCCGTGCGGTCCAGGAGACCGCCGCCCGGGGGCTGAGCTTCGGCGCCCCCTGCGCCCTGGAGACCGAACTGGCGCGCAAGGTCTGCGAGCTGGTACCCTCGGTCGAGCAGGTGCGGTTCTGCAGCTCCGGTACCGAGGCGGCGATGAGCGCCATCCGCCTAGCCCGCGGCTACACCGGGCGCAACAAGATCGTCAAGTTCGAGGGCTGCTACCACGGCCATTCCGACTGCCTGTTGGTCAAGGCCGGCAGCGGGGCGCTGACCCTGGGGGTGCCGACCTCGCCGGGCGTGCCGGCCGAGGTGGTCGTCCATACCCTGACCCTGACCTTCAACGACCTGGACGGTGTCGTCGAGGCCTGCCGCGAGTTCGGCGACGATATCGCCTGCATCATGGTCGAGCCGGTAGCCGGCAACATGAACTGCGTGCCGCCGGCATTTCGCCGCAGAAAGCAAGTTACTTGCTCGAC
>CAYMHN010000572.1:0-2785 GCA_964390235.1 uncultured Candidatus Competibacteraceae bacterium | reverse complement strand
GCCGGTGCGCGCCGAGCAACTCGCCGGGGCGGTGGATGCCTTGCATGGCGGTCTCGGGCAGGGCATGCAGCGTGCCCCTTGGTCGGACATCGCCGGCAGCGACCGGATCCAACAGGCCGGCGCCGAGGTGTCGGCGGCACTGGCCGCGCTGGTCGAAGCCTTGCGGGAAGGTGCCAAGCGCGGGGTGGGTCTGGGCAATTGCCTGGAACGCTGTCAACTCCTGCAACAGCGCTTGAGGCACTTCATGGCACCACCCTCGGCGGACAATGTCTATTGGTTCGAGACTCGCCCACGGGGGTTCACGCTGCATCTCACTCCACTGGATATCAGCGTGGCGTTTCGCCAGCGCATGGGACAACGACGTGGCGCCTGGATCTTCACCTCGGCCACGCTGGCGGTGAGCGATGATTTCCATCATTTCAGCCAGCGACTGGGTCTGGAGAACCCGACCAGTCTGCGGCTGGAGAGTCCGTTCGATTATGCGCGCAATGCCCTGCTGTATCATCCGCGCGAGTTGCCGGAACCGACCCATTCGGGCTACACCAGGGCAGTGCTCGAAGCGGCCTTGCCGGTGCTGGAGGCCAGTCGTGGCAGGGCCTTCATCCTGTTCACCAGCCATCAGGCTTTGCGCGAGGCGGCGGCCTATCTGGACGGGCGACTGGCCTACCCCTTGCTGGTGCAGGGGAGTCTGCCCAAGGCGGCCCTGCTGGATCGGTTTCGGGCGCTGGGGAACGCGGTTCTCCTGGGTACGGCCAGTTTCTGGGAAGGGGTGGATGTCCGGGGCGAGGCCTTGTCCTGCGTGATCATCGTCAAGCTGCCGTTCGCATCCCCGGGTGATCCGGTCATGCAGGCCCGCATCGATGCTCTGCGGCGGCGTGGCGGCAATCCGTTCATGGACTATCAGGTACCGCAGGCGGTGATCACCTTGAAGCAGGGCGTGGGTCGTTTGATCCGCGATGTCAATGACCGGGGTGTGCTGATGCTGGCCGATCCGCGCCTGCTCAAGCGCGCCTATGGCCGGGTGTTTCTCGACAGCCTGCCGCCCATGGCGCGCACCCGCAGCCTGGAACAGGTACGGCGGTTCTTCGCCACGCCGGCCGACCAGGAGGAGGAGGTACCAGTATGAAGCTGCTGGCCCTGGATACCGCCACCGAAGCCTGCTCGGCGGCCGTGTTCCGCGATGGCCGCGTGCTCAACCATCGGTTCGAGCTGGCTCCGCGGCGGCATGCCGAGCTGATCCTGCCCCAGTGCGACGCCGTGCTGGCCGAGGCCGGGCTGGAGCTCAAGGATCTCGATGCCCTGGCCTTTGGACGAGGACCGGGCGCGTTTACCGGAGTGCGCGTGGCCGTCAGCGTGGCCCAGGGCATCGGTTTCGCCGCGGATCTACCCTTGATTCCGGTGTCCACCCTGGCGGCGCTGGCCCATGGGGTATGGCGACGCCAGGGCCTTGCCCGGATCGCCGCCGCCCTGGATGCCCGCATGGGTGAGGTGTACTGGGCCTGCTACGAGATCGATCCGGAGCAGGGGGCGCGTCTGATCGGCGCTGAACAGTTGGCGGATCCCGCTCGGGTCCGGTTGCCGGATAGCCCGGGCTGGCATGGCGCTGGCGACGGCTGGCAGCGCCATGCCAGCCTGCGGCGCCTGCCGATCGCCGGTTGCTGGCCGGATAGCTATCCCGATGCGGTTGATATCGCCTGGCTGGCGGGTCATTATGGGCGGTGCATCCCGGCGGTCGCCGCCGAGCAGGCCTTGCCGGTCTACCTGCGCGATCAGGTGGCCCAAGTACCGAGTGCATCATGATCGAACTGAGTCTGCTGATACTGGGCGTGTTGCTGTGGTTCTGGTACAGCAGTCTGCGGGTGCGGGAACGTGCCCATCAGATCTGTCTGCGTTTCTGCCGCAGTCAGGGGGTCAAGCTGCTGGATGATACCGTGGCGCTCGATCGGCTCTGGTTGCAGCGGGACGCGAACGGCCGGGTGCGCTTCGAACGGCGTTATACCTTCGAGTTCAGCCAGGACGGTGTCACCCGCAGCGGAGGCATTGTCGTGATGCTGGGTGACAAGGTGAAAGTGCTGGCGCTGGATGGTGGTGATTTGCTGATATCCTGATGTCTTTCCAACCTACGGTCCATAGAGGGTAACTAGATGACGAATACGTGGAATTTGCTGCGACTGATGCTGGTGCTGACCTTGTCTGCTCTGGTGTTGAGCGGATGTCCGGCCAGCATGTCGGGCGCCGCGGTCACACGCGATCAGGCCCGGTCGGCCCAGGACGTGGATCTGGGCACCGTGGTCACCGTCCGCGAGGTACTGATCGAGGGTACCGGTAGCGGCATCGGCGCGCTCTCGGGCGCCGCGCTGGGTGGTATCGCCGGCAGTTTCCTGGCTGGTCGGGTCGGTCAGGGCAACCCTGTCGCGGCGTATGCCGTCGCGCTCGTGACTCTGGCGACGACGCTGGTGCTGATCTTCGGCCTCGGCGTCTCGCACTCGCTCATCATGGTCCTGATGTTCCTCAATGGTCTGTCGCAACTCTATGCCTGGCTCACCATCATCCACGTTCTTGCCCGGGTAACGCCAGCGCCTCAGGGGGCGACGATGGTCATCAACGGCTCGATGCTGGGCATCGGCGGCGCTGCCGGAGCGACGCTCGGTGGTCTCGTGATCGTCCCGTGGGGGTACGAAGTGTTGGGGATGCTGTATCCGGCGGCTCTCGTACTTTCGGCGGCCGTCTTCGCCACGCTGCGCGATAAGATCAGTGATTGACTCTCACAGCGGCGTCAGGTTTC
>CAYMHN010000571.1:0-2791 GCA_964390235.1 uncultured Candidatus Competibacteraceae bacterium | reverse complement strand
AGGCGGACGGTCATGGGCTGGCCGCGTTCCACGGAGCCGGGCAGGCCGCGGAGTTCGACCACCAGCTTCTGATCGCCGATATCCAGGGTCAAGCGGGTCACATTGCCCAGGAATACCGCTTTCTCGACGGTGCCGGTGATCCGATGGTCCGCTGCCGTCGAGTCGCGGCCCACTTCCACATCCTCCGGACGGATGCCGACCAGTAGCGGACCGACCCGGTGGTCTAGCGCGCCGTCCAGGGTCAAGGGCACGCCCGCCAGTCGGGGCCGGCCATCCGCCCCCGGCGACAGGCGCAGCACATTCATCCGACCGATGAACTCGGCCACGAAACGGGTGGCTGGTTCGTGGTACAGCTGCGGGGCGCTGCCTATCTGGGCGATGCGCCCCCGGTCCATGAGGACGATGCGGTCGGCCATCTCCATGGCCTCGTCCTGGTCGTGGGTGACCATGATGGTGGTGATCCCGAGCCGCTTCTGCAGGTCGCGGATCTCGCCGCGCAGCTCTTCCCTGACCTTGGCATCCAGGGCCGAGAGCGGTTCGTCGAGCAGCAGTACCCCGGGGCCGGGTGCCAGGGCGCGCGCCAGGGCCACGCGCTGCTGCTGGCCGCCGGACAGCTGTTCCGGGTACTTGTGGGCCTGGTCCGCCAATTGCACCAGCTTGAGCAGTTCCTCGACCCGGGCGGCGATGGCGCCGCGTTGCCACCGGCGGCATTCGAGGCCGTAGGCGATGTTCTTCGCCACCGTCATGTTGGGGAACAGCGAATACGACTGGAACACCACGCCGAAGTTGCGCAGTCGCGCGGGCACGCCGGCCAGGCTGCGGCCGTGCAGCCGAACCTCCCCGGTATCGGGCTGCTCCAGTCCGGCGACCACCCGCAGCAGGGTGGTCTTGCCGCAGCCGGACGGACCCAGAAAGCAGACGAATTCGGCCTCGCGCAGCTCGAATGAGACATCGTCCACGGCCAGCACCGAGCCGAAGTGCTTGGTGACGCCGTGCAGCGCCAGAAAGCTCGCGGCGTCCGGGCCCTCGTCAACCGCCGTGTCGTCCCTGCTCACGGACGTGGCCCCGGTGACGGAGAGGCTCAACGTTCGAGTTCGGCCGACCACTTGGCGATGATGCGCTCGCGATTGGTGGCTGACCAGTCGTAATCCATGGGAAACAGCACCGAGCCGATGTCTTCGGGAAGACCCGCTTCCAGGAACTCCGCGGGCATCTCGCCGCCTGCTATGGTCACGATTTCGATCCGCTCGCGATAAGCCTGCGCGGCGCGTTCGCTGGCCGACCAGTCGAGAAACTGCTTGGCCGCTTCCTTGTTCCTCGACGACTTCATCAAGCCGTGGGCCTCCAGCTCATGTCCCGCGCCTTCGGATGGAATCACCATGGTGATCGGATAGCCTTCCTGGATGTTCTTGATGGCGCGCATGGCGAACGAGGCGCCCACCGCGTATTCGCCCTGACTCGCGGCATTGCAGGGTCGTGACCCGCTCTTGATGTATTGCGCGATGTTCTGGTCCAGCTCGTGCAGGAAGCGCCACCCTTGGTCCTCTCCTTTCATTTGCAGGATCGAGGCGATTTGCAGGTAACCGGTGCCGGAACTGGCCGGATTCGGCATCACCACCTCGCCCTGGAAGAGCGGATCCAGCAGGTCTTGCCATGAGGTCGGCATGGGTAGCCCCTTGCGCTGGAGCACTTCGTTGTTGACGCAGAACGCCGCCATGTAGCCGGTGGTGGCGAACCAGCGGTGGCCCGGATCGCGGTAGCGCTCCGGTACCCGCTCGATGCCTGCCGGGGTGTACGGTTCGAGCATGTCCATGATGCGCGGGTCGGCCATGTGGGTGACGGCCCAGCCCCAGATCACGTCATGCTGCGGGTTGGCCGACTCGGCCAGCATGCGCGCGGCGAGATCGCCGGTCGACAGCCGCAGCACGTTCACCTTGAGGTCTGGATGATCCTCGTTCAGCGCCGCCAGATAGGCGGCGACGTCGTCTTCCTCCAGCGAGGTATAGGCGACGATTTCGGCGGCCTTGGCTGTTGCGCCGGCCAGGGTTATGGCTAGGGTTATGGCCAAGGTCATGGCCAGGGTGCAGGCGAGCACTCGTATGCGAACGGAACCGATAACATAGGTATTCACGGTTACTCCTCCGAATGATGCCCGGTGGGTCGCCGCTGGCGGTGCCGCGCCGGGGTCTGGTGTCATGGTTTTACCCTGCGGTGGGTAGCAGCGAGCGTAGCATCAAATAAGTTGGACTTACAACATTTTTTGTGTAGCATGCCACATTTATCCACCATCGCAGCGGAGGATCCCTTGCCATGGATTTCATCTTCATGCTGACCCGCCGGGATCGCACCATAACGGATTGCCTGGATGTGTTCGAGCTGATTCGGCCGCTGGGCCTGCGGCATGTCGGCTTCAAGGATGTCGGCGCCGACACCCGCACCCTGGCGGAGCTGAGCCGACGCATCCGCGCCAGCGGCGCCACGGTCTACATGGAAGTGGTCAGCATCAGCCCGGAAACCGTCTTGCAGTCGGTGCGCAATGCGCTGGAACTGGGTGTCGATCGCTTGCTGGGCGGTACCCGGGTGGCCGAGGTCATGGAGTTGATCGCCGGTTCGGGAATCGCCTACTACCCCTTCCCCGGCTTTCCCGAAGGCCATCCGACCCGGTTGGCTGGCACGCCGGCCGAGGTCGAGCACCATTGCCGGCAGTTCATGGCCAGGGGCTGCGTCGGGGCCGACCTGCTGAGATCGGAAGAGCACACGTCTGAACTCCAGTCAGACGTGTGCTCTTCCG
>CAYMHN010000570.1:0-2793 GCA_964390235.1 uncultured Candidatus Competibacteraceae bacterium | reverse complement strand
CCTCGGCCTGCCTGCCGTTCATGTTCAAGGCGGTGGAGATCGACGGCGAGGCCTATTGGGACGGAGGGTATATCGGCAACCCGGCGCTCTTCCCGCTGGTCGATGACAAGGCGACGCGCGACCTGGTCGTAGTGCAGATCAACCCGCTGGTGCGCGAGGAGTTGCCGCTCACCGGCCGGGCGATCATGAACCGCCTCAACGAGATCACCTTCAACTCCAGCCTCATCAAGGAGCTGCGGGCGATCTACCTGTTGCACGAGCTGATCGAGACGGAACGGCTGGAATCCGAGCAATACCGCAACATCTACGTCCACCTGATCCACGCCCACGAGGAACTCGCGCACCTCGACGCCTCGAGCAAGCTCAACGCCGAATGGGCCTATCTCCTGTATCTCAAGGAGCGCGGCCGGGCCTGGGCGGATCGTTTCCTCGAACTCCATTTCGACGATCTGGGGGAACGTTCGACCTTCGACCTCCAATCGCTGTTCAGCGACAGCTTCAAGCCACCGGAGCTCGATGCCGCGGCGGCCGATGCCGCGGCGGCATCCGGCGAGGAGGCGGCGTAGACTCATGACCGGCATTCTCGTCATCCTCGTCGTCCTCGCCCTGCTGATCTACCTCGCCTACCGCGGGGTGAGCCTGCTGATCCTGGCACCGGCGCTGGCCACGCTCGCGGTAATCGCCACCCTGGACGGCCCGATCCTCGCGACCTACACCCAGATCTTCATGAGCGCGACCGGGGATTTCATCATCCAGTTCTTCCCGGTCTTCCTCCTCGGGGCGATCTTCGGCAAGCTGATGGAGGATTCGGGCAGCGCCGAGGTCATGGCGAATACCATCATCGCCAAGCTCGGCGAACAGCGCGCGATCATGGCGGTGGTGCTATCCTGCGCGGTGATGACCTATGGCGGCGTATCGCTGTTCGTGGTCGCCTTCGCGGTCTATCCGATCGCCGCCTCCTTGTTCCGCCGCGCCGACATCCCCAAGCGCCTGATTCCCGGGACCATCGCGCTCGGCGCCTTCAGCTTCACCATGACGGCCCTGCCCGGCACGCCGGCCATCCAGAACGCCATCCCGATGCCGTTCTTCGGCACCTCGCCCTTCGCCGCCCCCGGTCTGGGTATCATCACCGCGGGCGTGATGTTCGGTCTCGGCATGTGGTGGCTCACCTACCGCGCCAAGAAGCTCGCCCACGAGGGCTATGGCGGCCATCCGGACGCCACCGAGTTCGCGCCCAACAAGGATTTGCGCGAACGCTCGGCCGGCGAGGGGTTCGATCTCATGGAAGTGCCGGTCGAGGAGAAGCCGAAGGAACTGCCGACGCCTTTCGTCGCCATCCTGCCCCTGGTGCTGGTCGTTGCCTTGAACCTGATCTTCACCTTCGTCATCATTCCGCGGATCGACACCTCGTTCCTGGCGCTGCCCCAGTTCGGCGAAACGACCATCGACCAGGTGCGCGGCATCTGGGCGGTGATCGCGGCCCTGGTCCTGTCGATTATCGTGGTGATTGCTCTGAACTGGCAACGGCTGCCGCAGCTCAAGGCCACGGTCGACAACGGCGCCAACGCTTCGCTGCTGCCGATTTTCAATACCGCCAGCCTGGTCGGCTTCGGCGCCGTCATCGCTTCGCTCAGCGCCTTCGTGTTGATCCGCGACACGGTGGTCGGGCTGGGCGGCGACAACCCGCTGATCTCGCTCGCGATCGCCACCAATGTGCTGGCCGGCATGACCGGCTCCGCCTCGGGCGGCATGAGCATCGCGCTCTCGACCCTGGGCGAAACCTATCTGGAGATGGCGCAGGCACAGGGCATCAGCCCCGACCTGCTGCACCGGGTGGCGGCGGTCGCGACCGGCGGTCTGGACACCCTGCCGCACAACGGCGCCGTGATCACGCTGCTGGCCATCTGCGGCCTGACCCACAGACAGGCCTATTTCGACCTTGCCATAGCGGCGATGCTGATCCCGTTCATCGCCCTGGTGGTGCTGATCACGCTCGGCACACTGTTCGGCAGCTTCTGAAGACCGATCCGGCTGTCACCCGGACTGGCGGGCCTGCTATCATCCCGTCAGCCCGGCAAGCGGATGAACGCCTCATCCACGCTCCTCCCTCGCCACCTCGATCAGGGCCTTGAACAAGGCCTGGTGGCACCGCTTCTGGGGCAGGAACTCGGGATGCCATTGCACCCCGATGGCGAAGCGGCGCTGGCAGTGCTCGATGGCCTGGACCACGCCGCTGGCCTCGCGGGCGGCCACTTGCAAGTCCTCGCCGAGCTGGTCCACGCCCTGATCGTGCAGGGCGTTCACCCGCCAGGGGTCAGACCCGAAGTGGCGAGCCAACCGACTGTCAGGTACCATCTCGACGGTCTTGCGGGGCAGCACGCTGCGCACCTGCGGATATTCGGAGTAGAAGTTCCGGAGATCCTGATGCAGGCTGCCGCCACACACCACGTTGAGCAGCTGCATGCCCCGGCAGATGCCCAGCAGAGGCAGGTTCCGTTCCAGCGCCTCGCGGATCAGGCGCTCTTCCAGTCGGTCCCGGTCCCAATCGCTACCCGAGATGCGGATCAGCAGCAGTCGGCGGACCAGCCACAGCAGGGGGTATATCAGATACCCCAGCAGTCGCTGTGCCAGCTGCGGCTCCGAATCCTTGATCTCGGCCATGAACCGGGCGGGGTCCGCGCCGTACAGGGACGGATCGACATCGGCCCCGCCACCGATGATCAGCCCGTCCAGCCGATCGACATGGCGTTCCCGACCGGGCGCGATGCGCAAGGCGCGACCGCCGGCGCGAGT
>CAYMHN010000569.1:0-2793 GCA_964390235.1 uncultured Candidatus Competibacteraceae bacterium | reverse complement strand
CTCGACATGCATATCAGCAATCTGCGCAAGAAGCTCGGACCCGGAGCGAACGGCGAGCCGCGCATCCGGGCGGTGCGCGGCCAGGGTTATCTGTATCCTCATGGATAGTCCGGGCCATGGGTAGGCTGTACTGGAAGATCTTCCTCGGCTTCTGGCTGACCACCGTACTCATCGTCGCCGTGACCGCCTGGAGCCTGGCGCTGCTGACCGACGAGGACGACGTCTGGCGCGGTGGTCCTCCCGCTCATCGTCCCTGGTCGCTGGCGCGCGATGCCGCCACCGCCGAGCTGCTGCTGGAAAGCAGTGGCCCGGAGGCGCTGAACAGCTGGCTGCGCAGCCAGGATCGCGGTCGCACCCGTCTCTGGGTGCTGGACGCCGAGGGGCGCGATCTGCTGGGCCGCTCGCTGCCCGATTCGCTTACCGGTGCGCTGCAAGGGCGGGAGCGAATGAGGACGGTACGCGGGACGGATGGATCGGTCTACCGGCTGTGGCGGGAGCCGTTCCGGCGTTCGCTGCTGCCGCGCCAGCCGCGGCTGTTCGGCCAGGGACTGCTGGTCGCCGTGCTGGTCAGCGGCCTGGTCAGCTGGGCGCTGGCGCGGTATCTGACCCGGCCGATCCGCTATCTACGGGCGGCGACCCGCCAGCTTGCCGATGGTGAACTGAATGTCCGCGTCACCCCGCGCATTGGCCGTCGGCGCGATGAGATCGCCGATCTGGGCCTGGATTTCGATCGCATGGCGGAGCGACTGGAGCGCCTGCTGAATGCCCAGCGCCAGCTGCTGCGGGACATATCCCATGAACTGCGCTCGCCGCTGGCGCGCTTGCAAGTGGCTCTGGAACTGGCCAGAAAACGCGGCCAAGGGGCCGAGCGGGAACTGGACCGCATCGAGCAGGAGGCCCGGCGTCTGGAGACCCTGATCGACCAGCTGCTGTCGCTGCAACGGCTGGAGTCGGGTAGCGTGGCGCCCGTGCGGGAAACGGTGGATCTGGCCGCGTTGCTGCACAGCGTGGCTCGGGATGCGAGCTTCGAGGCCGAACACCGCCAGCGGCGGGTCATCCTCGGCCATGTTCAAGCCTGTGCGGTAGCGGGCGATCAGCGCCTGCTGCGCAGCGCGCTGGACAATCTGCTGCGCAACGCCGTGCAGCACACCGCGATCGATACGACCGTGGAACTGAGCCTGAGCGCGGAGCGGGATACGGCTCTGATCCGGGTTCGAGATCACGGCCCCGGCGTGCCGGAGGCTGACCTGCCCAGACTGTTCGAGCCATTCTTCCGGGTCCAGGCCGCCCGTGAGCGCAGCACTGGCGGCTATGGTCTGGGCCTGGCCATCACCGCCCGCGCGGTCCAGGTGCACGGCGGGACCTTGGAGGCCCGCAATGCCCCGGACGGTGGACTGGAGGTCAGCGTGCGCCTGCCTACTTCTCCCGTGGCCGCAGATGCGCGAACCAACGGTGCTCCAGCAGCTTGAACAGGCCGACGATGGCGAAGGTCACCACCATATAGAACAGCGCGGCGGTGATGAAGGCTACGTAGGGGCTGAGGTAGCGGGAATTGATGATCCGGGCCGCGCCGGTCAGGTCGATGATAGTGATCACGCTGGCGATGGCGCTGCCGTGCAGCATGAAGATCACCTCGTTGCCGGATGTTCTCGACGATGAGTGCCGGCGACATTATTGTCATGGGCAACCGTGATCAAGGTGCTAAAATGAGTTCAAAATAGCGGCATTTTGCTGACTTGTCGATAGCGGGTTCCAACCAACCATCATGGGGAGAAACTGATGATGCCTTACCTCGGACGTATCGTTGTAGTTGCCGGCCTGGCGCTGGCGGTGGTCGCCTGCGGACCTGGCCAGGAAGAAATCGCCTTGCAGGAACGTACCCGGGAGCTGGCCGATGCGCGCGCCGAGCTGGACGCGGTGCGTGCCGAGCTGGACGCGGTGCGTGCCGAGCTGGATGCGGCACGGTCCGAATTCGATCAGACCAGCCAGGAGCAGCAGACGGTGCAGCAGGAGTTGCAGACCAATCTGGAGGCCATGACCGCCGAGCGCGACCAAGCCAATGAACAACTGGCCCCGGTGCGGACCGAACTGGAAGCTACCCAGCAGCGTCTGGCGGCCATGCGGGTGGCCAGGAGTCGGGTGGGTGCGCGCCTCGCCGATGCGCAGATCGCCAACGGTCGGCTGAACCAGGAGCTGATGACGGCGAAGAAACTGCGCAGTCGGGTGGGTGCACGCCTGGCCGATGCACAGATCAAGCATGACCGACTGGGACAGGAGCTGGCGACGACCAAAAGGCTACGCAGCCGAGTGGGCGCCCGGTTGGCCGACACGCAGGTCGCGCATGGCCGGTTGAACCGGGAGCTGATGACGGCGAAGAAGCTACGCAGCCGGGTGGGGGCGCGTCTGGCCGAAGCGCAGATTGCCAACGGCCGGTTGGGACGAGAATTGGTGATGACGAAGAAGCTGAGGAGCCGGACCGGTGCCCGGCTGGCCGAGGTTGAACGGGTAAGTCGCTCCGGGGAGACCGAGTGGCGGCAGCAGTCGGCGGAGTGGCGGGCGTTGACCACCGACCTGAGCAGTCATCGTGACGTCGCCCTCAATCAGTGGCAGGCGGTGGAGCAGCAACTCGCCGTGCTCAGACCCCGGCTGGACGAATCCCGGCAGCAGGCCGCACAGTTCGAAAGCCGCTTGCAGGCCTACGAAACCGCCGCCGAGCGGCTGCGCCAGAGCGAACTGGTCGGCGATTCCCGCAGCGCGCGCCAAACCCTGGACGAAATCAACCTGGATTTGCAG
>CAYMHN010000568.1:0-2803 GCA_964390235.1 uncultured Candidatus Competibacteraceae bacterium | reverse complement strand
TATAGACTTGCTGCATCTGCTCGGTACGGCCGATGATGCCGCTGGCATGAAGACTATCGCGCAGGTCGAGGGGCACGGGGATCGCCACATCGGCCGCCGCGCCCGGTCCCAGATGGCCGCGGTCCGCCAAGCCCAGCAAGCGGGCCGGGGCGGCGCGGGTCATGATGGCGATCTCGTACAGTGAATACTCGCGCCCCAGCTGCCCCAGCAGGCTCATCTTGACCGCCGCGCGGTTGAGTCCGGCCAGGCATTCATCGCGGTAGGGGCGATCCATCAGCAGGCGGAACAGATCCGGGTAGCGGGTGAACGGGGCACCGTTGGGGTGATCGGTGGTGAAGAATACCCGCCAGGGATCATCCACCAGCAGGAACAGCTCCAGGCCGATCGCCCATTGCAGACTGTTGACGTAACTCTTGGGCCGGTACTGATAGGGCACGATGCCGCCACCACCCTCGCACTCGCTGTCCCAGCTCACCCATTTGTTCGGGCTGGCCATGCCGCGGGCGGCGAACTGGCGCATGGAATCGCCGGAGACGGTCACGGTCTGGCCGAACAGCACCTGGCCGATGTCGATGGTGATGTTGGGGTGGGCGCCGACCGCCTCGGCCAGTTGCGCCGCGCCGGAGGAAAAGCCGCGCTTGCCCTCGGCTCCGTAGCCGTAGAACTGGATATGGGCCAGATGCATGGGCAGGCCCTCGGCGGCGGCGATGGTCGCCAGCGCCGTGTCCACATTGCCAGCCACGCCCAGGTTGTTGCAATGCACATGCAGCGGATGCGGCAGCCCCAGGGCATGCACCGCCTGCTGCAAGCGGCGGATGATGGTGCGCGAACTCAGGCCGTAGGCCGGCACCTGGTCGTCCAGGTTCAGGGTGCGCAGATTGGCCTTGAAGGCATTGGCGCCGCCGGCGTTGATCACTTTGATGCCCAGGCAGCGGGTGGCTTCCAGGGTCCAGGCCACATAGGCCTCGATCTCGACCTGCGGCCGGCCGTCGCGCAGCATGCCCAACAGCAGGTCGTCGTTGCCCAGAATCGCCAGCCCGGCCTTGTCGATGATCGGGATGTCCTGGAGTTCCAGCTGCGCCTGCAAGGCGTTGACCGGCAGCACCGCTGGCTCGACCACAGTGGTGAAGCCCATGCGCGCATAGCGGTAGCCGGTCTCGAAGGTCGACCACTTGGCCCCGGAGAACGGCAGATTCGCGAACGGCGGGTTCAGGCGCCGCGCCATGGCCGCCCGATGCTGTTCGGGCAGCAGCAACCGGGCGCTGTTGACGTTGCCGCCGGCGATGTGGGAGTGCACATCGATGGCCCCGGCCATGACGATGCGGCCGGCGACATCGTGATCAGCGTCGAGATGCGCGTCCGGCCCCGGATCGGCGACGATGCGCCCGTCCTCGATCCAGAGATCGGACACCACGCCGTCGATACCGCGGGTCGGGTCGTAGACCGTACCGCCCTTGAGTCGAATCCGCATTCAGCCCTCCACCAGCAGCACTTCACCCAGCCCCGCGGCGGCCCGGTCACCCAGATAACGCCTGACCCGCAGGTCGAAACGGGCGGCGGGACTGTTCAGGGACGCCAACTCGGTGCGCAGCAGCGCCAACCAGGCCAGATTGCGGCGACCGCTGTCATGGAAGGTCCAGGGCAGGGTATCGGCATGGCGCAGCAGCAGGGTACCGCGGCGCATGCCACGCCCCGGTTCCGCACCGACCCGCCCACCGATCACCAGGGTGCCGGCGATCATGCTATCGGCCGCGCCGCGCCCGGCATCCCCGTCGATCACCACGATGCCGCGCCGCAAGCGGGTGGCGACATAATCGCCGGCGTCTCCCCGAACATGGATCACCCCGCCGCGCATGCCGATCCGCTCGCCGATGGCGGCCGAGCCCAGCCGGGCGCCGGCCGAACCGTCGATGTGGATCGCCCCACCACTCATGGCGCTGCCGGCATGGTCACCGCAATCACCAGCCACCCGGATCGTGCCCCCGCTCATGCCCCGGCCCAGCCAGGCACCGGCATCACCCTCAATGATCAGTTCACCGCCGCTCATGGCACTGCTCAAGCCGTCCAGCCGCCGGATGGTCTCTCCGGCGATGACCAGGCGCTGCGGATCATCCCCCGCGATGTGGAACAGATCGCCCACGGTGCGCCGTTCACCGTTCAGGTACAACGGCAGGTCGGTCAGTTCGGCCGGACCGATACCGGGCCGCAGCACGCTGGCATCGACCGGCAGCGGCAGCGGTTCGCGCAGGCTCAGGGTGATGGCGCTCACGCCAGGATCTCCCGCAGATGAAAATGGTAGGGTCCCAGCTTGCCGCCGTAGTTGCCGGCGGTGATGCCGACCACCCCCGGCTGGGCGCAGGCGGCGCGGATGCCGATCCGCATGGCCTCGGCCACCGCCGCCTCGGTCAGGCCGTCGATGACGATTTCCAGCACCGCCTCGACCTGGTCCGGCAGGACGCTGTCGGTCAGGCCGGTCAGGGTGGGACAATAGGCATCGTTGGTCGAGGCGATGAGTTTCTTGTACTTGGAGCCGACCTTGGAGCCGGATCGTACCACCCCACCGGGAAACGGCGTGATCACCCCCGGCAACGGCGCGATCGCGGCAACCCCGGCCGCCGCCGCGGCCAGGGCCGCCTGCTGGGCCTCGGCCAGGATCAGGAAATTGCCACCGCCTACCGCGCGGCTGCGGGCGGCCATTTCCTCGATCACGAACTCACCGTCCATCACTGGAATTCGCCAGTAGCGCCGCTCACCGATCTTCTTGCTGATCTGGAAGCCGTCGCCGAAGTAGCGCAGATTCCGG
>CAYMHN010000567.1:0-2816 GCA_964390235.1 uncultured Candidatus Competibacteraceae bacterium | reverse complement strand
ATCCGCGACGCGGCCGGCCCCGAAGCCGTCTTCGGCACCGCCGAGCGCCTGCGCAGCCAGCGCGGCATCCGCGAACGCTTTCACCGGGGTCTGATGGTCAGTGGCCGCTATGACGCGGCGTTCCGCCAGATCTTCCGGGAAGCCGGTCTGCCGGAAGACCTGGCTTATCTACCCCATGTCGAGTCCTCGTTCCAGTACCACGCCCGTTCCAGTGCCGGCGCCACCGGCATGTGGCAGTTCACCCGCGGGGCGGCGCAAACCTTCATGATCTATCATCCGGCGCTGGACGAGCGCCTCGACCCGCTGGCCTCGGCTCGCGGCGCCGCTCGTTACCTGACCCATGCCCACCGCCGGCTGGGCAGCTGGCCGCTGGCACTGACCTCCTACAATCACGGCATCAATGGCATGAGCCGCGCCAATGGTCAGTTCGGGAACGATTTCATGCGGATCGTCAACGAGTATCAGCATTCCCTGTTCGGTTTCGCCTCGCGCAACTTCTACGCCCAGTTCCTGGCCGCGCGTCAGGTGGCTCGCCACCCCGAGCGATATTTCCCCGAAGGCGTGCTGTTCCAGCCGCCACTGAACCATGATGGACTGGTGCTGGCCGAAAGCCTGTACGTCGATCAGCTGGCCCGTTATTTCGGCCTCGAACCCACCGTGCTGATCGCCCTCAACCCGGCCTGGACCGCTGACGCCACCCGCAATCGGATCAGTCTGCCGGTGGGTACCACGGTGTGGCTGCCGGCCGGTATCCTGGTACGAGGCCAACAGCTCAACGAGCCGGTACTCAGTCTCCGCGAGGCGGGGAATGTCCCCCTCAACTGAATTGCGCGAGGTTTGAAGAGCGAGCATGCCGGTCAGCGATCTCGCCGCTCTGGTACATCCCGTCCAGGACCTGGCCCGGAGGGCGGGCCGACGGATTCTCGACATCTATCGGGGTGATTTCAGCGTCAGTCACAAGGCCGACCGCACCCCGGTCACCGAAGCCGACATGGCCGCGCATGACTGCATACTGGACGGCCTGCATCGACTGACGCCCGAGATCCCGATCCTGTCCGAGGAAGACCGGGACGTCAGCTTGCAGCGGCGTCGAGACTGGGACTGGTTGTGGTTGATCGATCCCCTGGACGGCACCCGGGATTTCATCAAGCGCACCGATCAGTTCAGCGTCAATCTGGCGCTGATCCATGATCATGAGCCGGTATTCGGCCTGATCCACATCCCCTGCCAGGACTTGAGCTATTTCGGCTATCGGGACGGCGGCGCCCACAAGTGGCTGCCCGATGGCAGCATCCTGCGGATCCGCACCCGTCCCCTCGATGACCGGCCGGTCCGGGTAGCGGGTGGCGGCAACCTGACCGGTAGACCGCTGCAAACCTACCTGGAATACATGGGTCGCCATCAGTACTCGACGGTCGGCAGCTCGCTCAAATCCTGTCTGGTAGCCGAAGGCAAGATCGATCTCTATCCCCGCTTCGGTCCCACCTCCGAATGGGATACGGCCGCCGCCCAGATCATCGTCGAGCAGGCGGGTGGCGGACTGACCGATATGTATATGCGGCCACTCCGCTACAATGCGCGGCCCACGCTGATCAACCCGGATTTCTTCGTGTTCGGCGACCGTGGTCGTGACTGGTCGCAGTACCTCCCACGGCGCAAACCCGGACTCCAATCCCCGGCCTGAACCATGCCCCTGCAACGTTATCGGAACGACCTGCTGCGCGCCGACTTTCAGCACGATCCCGCCCAGGAAGCCGCTATCCAGCGCTTGCAACGGGTGGCGGGAGAGCTGAAACAACCGACCCAGGCGACTGTCCGACCCGGCCTGCTGGATCGCCTGCTGGGCCGGCCGGCGACCGCCACGCCTCCGACACGCGGCCTGTATCTCTGGGGCGGGGTCGGACGCGGCAAGACCTATCTGATGGATACCTTCTTCCACGCCCTGGACCTGGAGGCCAAGCAGCGGTTGCACTTCCACCGCTTCATGAAGCAGGTACACGAGGAACTCAAGACCGTCAGGAACCAGCAGGACCCGCTGTCCCTGGTGGCCGAGCGGCTAGCGAGGAAAACCCGACTGCTGTGCCTGGACGAGTTCTTCGTCTCCGACATCACCGATGCCATGCTGCTGGCCGGCCTGCTGAAAGCCCTGTTCGAGCGCGGCGTCACCCTGGTCACCACGTCGAATATACCGCCCGACAAGCTGTATCAGGACGGCTTGCAGCGGGTCCGCTTCCTGCCCGCCATCGAACTGCTCAAGACCCGCCTGGAAGTGTTTCACATCGACGCCGGCGTGGACTACCGGCTGCGCTATCTGGACAGCGTGACCCTGTATCACACGCCCATGGGGGGCGCGGCCGACGCCCGGCTGCTGGACGCTTTCGAGCATGTCAGCCCGGAACCGGGCGTGGTCGGCGGTGAGCTGGAAATCGAGGGGCGGCTGATCCCGACGCAGCGCCAGGGCGACGGCGTGGTCTGGTTCGATTTCGCCACCCTGTGCGAGGGACCGCGCAGCCAGAACGACTATATCGAAATCGCCCGCCTCTACCACACCGTGGTGCTATCCGATATCCCGGCGCTGGACCGCGACCGCGAGGACCCCGCCCGCCGCTTTCTGAACCTGGTCGACGAGTTCTACGACCGCCATGTCAAGCTGATCGTGTCGGCGGCCGCGCCGATCGAGCAGCTCTATCAGGGCGAGCGCCTGCGCTTCGAATACCAGCGCACCGTCAGCCGCTTGACCGAAATGCAGTCACACGACTACCTGGCCAAGGAGCACCTGCCCTGATGGTGCGCGGTGCGCACCCTACTGAACTGCC
>CAYMHN010000566.1:0-2827 GCA_964390235.1 uncultured Candidatus Competibacteraceae bacterium | reverse complement strand
CCAACGACCCGGAAGCCTGGCACCGGCTGGGTAACTACCACGCCGAGAACAACCGGCCCGCCGAGGCGGCGCAGGCCTATCGCGAGGCCCTGAGCCGCGGGCCGTTTCCCCGTTCCCAGTTCAATCTGGGGTTGATGCTGGTCTGGCAGGGAGTCAACGAGATGAGCGTGGCCAGCCAGCAACTGCCGGCCGACAGCGGCGCGCTCGGGCTGACCGAACGCATGCTGCGGCTGCTGGGCGAGGCGGGGTTTTGAACCGGCCTGGCCGGCGGTTTGCATGACGTGCAAGATGCCGCTACTATTTCGGCATCTTGCACATGACGAGGCTACCGCCATGCCAGGTCCGATATTGGCCGAACCGACACTGCTGGAGCGCATCCAGACCGTACTGGGTCTGGCGGCACTCCGGTCCGAGGACGAACTCCTGGAGCGGATCGAGAACCGCTTGCCGGTCAACGTGATCGCGGCGCTCAGGGAACACGGCGTCAGCGATGCCGAGATCCACCGCCTGGTGATTCCGCGGCGCACCCTGGCGCACCGCAAGGCCAGGCATGAACCGCTGACCTGCGAGGAATCCGATCGGGCCGTGCGGCTGGCACGCATCACGGCGCTGACCGAGCGGGTATTCGGCGACCAGGACAAGGCATGGCATTGGCTGCACCAGCCGAAGCGACGCTTTGCCAGTCGTACCCCGCTGGAGATGATGGGCACAGAAACCGGTGCGCGTCTGGTGGAGGAAATGCTGTATCAAGTGGATTACGGCGTGTTCAGCTAGTGCTGCTGTGGCGGATCAGCAACCATGTCTCGCTGGAGGGGACGGGCGGGCTCCTGACCTCCGGTCGCTGGCATGGCAAGGGTCGCCCGGTGATCTACTGCGCGCCCGATCCGTCCACCGCCTTGCTCGAAGTCCTGGTACACACGGGTGAAATCGATCTCGGCGACGCTCCCGTCACCTTCCAGTTCCTGAAGATCGACGTTCCCGCCGGGGTTGCGGAAACCTTCATGGCGCTGAAGGACTTGCCGAGCGACTGGCGGCGGCAGGAGAACATCACCCGCCGCAACGGCGATGCCTGGCTTGCGGGTACCGCGACCGCCTTGCTCCGCGTGCCCAGCGCGCTGGTTCCCGAAACCTGGAATACACTCGTCAATCCCCGCCACCCGGACAGCCAGCGGTTGCGCATAGTCAAGGTCATCCCCTATCCGCTGGACCCTCGTCTGCGCTAGAGGGAGGTGGTTGCCGGGGCGGCGTCCCGTTGAATGTGACAAGGGTCACTGATTTCCGTGTCGCGGGCGACTACACTGGTTAGAGGATCGATCCGATCCGCTCAGGCGCGCCGGTGAACCTCCGGCCGGCGGCCATTCGGAGAGTCGCCCGTGGAAGTCCTGGTTACAGCCATACTCGGTGCCCTGGCCAAGCTCAGCGATAGCGCGGTGCAGGATGCCTACCGGGGATTGAAAGCCCTGATCGCCAAGAAATTCGGCGGCGTCGCGCAGGCCGTCGAGGAACTGGAGCAAGCGCCCGATTCCAAGGGCCGGCGCATGGTACTGGAAGAGCAGCTGGACGCCAGTGCCGCCGCCAAGGATGCCGAACTGCTGGCCGCCGCCCGAACCCTGCTGGAGCGTGTGCAGGCGCTGCCGGATGGCCAACAGCTGGTGCAGCAGATCCAGCAGACCGTCAGCGGCGATCGCAATATCGTCGTCGGCAGCGGCAATGTCACGGTGTCCGCCAGTAGCCGCGGCAAGACCTGACCCGGGAGGTCAGCCACCGTGTCGGCCCCGGTCAACATCCACCAAGTGGTCAGCGGTGATCACAACATCATTCTCGGTACTGGCGATTTCCACCAGACCATCCACCAGACCGTCATCGATACCGTCACCGCGGACGCCGAGCAGCGCCTGCTGCGGGAGTTGGCGACCCGGGTCGAACAGTTCTGGATCGCGGGGCAGCTCAAGGCCCTGGTGCCGGACCGGCTGATCCTGCTCGACAAGACCATCCGGCCGCAGGCCGTCGAGCAGCAGCTGCCGCTCATCGCCGGACCCGCCTCCGAGCCGCTCGCGGCACAGCGCAGCATCGACGACCTCTACCGCCAGAGCAGCCAGGCACTGCTGATTCTGGGTGATCCGGGCAGCGGCAAGACCGTGATCCTGCTGGAACTGGCCCGCACCCTGCTCGAACGCGCCCGCGCCGAGGATCGATTCGACGAGCCGCTACCCCTGGTGTTGCCGCTGGCCAGCTGGCAGGACGGCAAGACCGCGTTTCTGGATTGGGTGCTGGAGCGCCTGGGCAGCCTGTATTCCGTGGGCCGCAAACTCGGCCTTCGCTTGCTGGAGAGCCGCAGGCTGGTCCTGCTGCTCGACGGTCTCGACGAGATTGCCCCCGAGCAGCGTGCCTCCTGCATTCATGCCATCAACGCCTTTCTTGCCGATCCCGGCGTACCCGGTCTGGTAGTCTGCTGTCGCCGCCAGGCGTATCTGGAACTGGCCGAGTCGGCGGGGAACCGGCTCCGACTGAACCAGGCCATCATTCTGGAACCGCTGTCGGCGGAACAGATCGATGCCTATCTGGCCGAGGCGGGTCCGGCCCTGGCCGGTTTGCGGGACTGGCTGGGCCAGGATCCCACGACCCGGCACCTCGTCCAGACCCCGCTGTTCCTGGATCTCATGAGCGAGGTCTACCGCGGGGTTGGCCTCGACCAGCTGAGCCAGGGAGGCACCGATATAGAAGCCCGCCAGGACCATTTGTTTACCACCTATATCGAACGCATGTTCGCCCACAAGCCCGATCCGACCCCGCCGTATCCCGCCGGGCCGCTGCTGGGCTCGGTGGC
>CAYMHN010000565.1:909-2830 GCA_964390235.1 uncultured Candidatus Competibacteraceae bacterium | reverse complement strand
TAGCCGATCGGCATGGACGGGAAGGGCCGGACGCAGACCAGTTCACCCTTCTCGCCCGGCGGCAGGGGTTTGCCGTCATCGTCCCAGACCTCGACCGCCAGGCCCAGGCCGCGGCACTGGATCTCGCCGCGCCAGACCGGCAGTACCGGATTGCCCAGCACGAAGCAGGACACGATGTCGGTGCCGCCGGAGATCGAGCTGAGCTGGAGGTCCGGCTTGATGTCCCGGTACACGTAATCGAAGCTCTCCGGCACCAGCGGCGAGCCGGTCGAGAGCATGGACCGCAGCGCGCTCAGGTCGTGGGTCCGGACCGGTTTCAGCTCGGCCTTGGCCAGGGCGTCGATGTACTTGGCCGAGGTGCCGAACACGGTCATCTGCTCCTGCTCGGCGTAGTCGAACAGCACGTTGCCGGACGGGTAGAACGGCGAGCCGTCGTAGAGTAGCAGGGTAGCCTCGCTGGCCAGGCCGCTGACCAGCCAGTTCCACATCATCCAGCCGCAGGTGGTGAAGTAGAACACCCGGTCGCCGGGCTGCACGTCGGTGTGCAGCCGGTGCTCCTTGAGGTGCTGGAGCAGGGTGCCGCCAGCGCCGTGGACGATGCACTTGGGCACCCCGGTGGTGCCGGAGGAGAACATGATGTACAGGGGCTGGTTGAAGGGCTGGCGGACGTACTCGACCGGTCGAACCGGATGGGCCGCCAGCGCGTCGTTCCACAACAGCGCCTTGGGCAGATCGTCCAGCGGAGGTTGCTCGCGGGTGTAGGGCACCACGATCAGCCGGTTCACGGTCGGCAGTTCGGCCATCACGTCCTTGAGCTTGTCCAGGCAGTCCAGGGCCTTGCCGTTGTAGTAATAGCCCTCGACCCCGATCAGCACCTTGGGCTCGATCTGGCCGAAACGATCCAGCACCCCGCGCACCCCGAAGTCCGGCGAACAGGACGACCAGACCGCGCCCAGGCTGGCGCTGGCCAGCATGCCGATCACCGCCTCCGGGCCATTGGGCACGAAGCCCGCCACCCGGTCGCCGGCCTCGACCCCGGCGGCGCGCAGCGCCTGTTGCAGCTGTGAAACCTGTTGGTGCAGTTCGCGCCAGCTCAGCCGTCGCTGGACCTGGTTCTCGCCCCGGAACACCAGGGCGTCGGTGGCGTCGTCACGGCGCAGCAGGTTCTCGGCGAAGTTGAGGCGGGCGTCCGGAAACCACGCGGCGCCCGGCATCTTGTCGCCATCGACCAGCACCCGTTCGCCGGGCTCGCCGATCACGCCGCAGCGGTCCCAGATCAGGCGCCAGAAGGCCCCGGGCTGGTCGACCGACCACTGGTACAGGGCGTCGTAATCGGGCAGGGCGATACCATGGCGACGCTCCGCCTCGCGGGCGAAGGCGGTCAGATTGGCGCGCGCCACGCGCTCGGGGGCGGGGGTCCAGAGTGGCTGGCTCATGCGATTCTCCTCGTCGTCTCAGCTCAACGTTGATATTGTCGCACTTGTTGCTCGATTGCGCCGAAGATCGATTGTTCCGCATCGTCCAGCATCTCGATGCGCACCGAGTCGCCGAAGCGCAGGAACGGGGTCTGCATCTTGCCGTCGCGAATCTGCTCGATCATGCGGATCTCGGCGATGCAGGAATAGCCCAGCCCGCCCTCGGCGACCGGCTTGCCGGGTCCGCCGTCGGGGTCGCGGTTGGACACGGTCCCGGAACCGATGACGCTGCCGGCCTCCAGAAAGCGGGTCTTGGCGGCATGGGCGATCAGCTGGCCGAAATCGAAGGTCATGTCCACCCCGGCATCGGCGCGGCCGAACGGCTGGTCGTTGATGTCCACCCGCATGGTCCGGTGCAGCCGGGCGCCGTCCCAGTAATCTCCCAGTTCGTCGGGCGTGACCGCCATCGGCGAGAAGGCGCTGGCCGGCTTGGATTGGAAGAAGCC
>CAYMHN010000565.1:0-899 GCA_964390235.1 uncultured Candidatus Competibacteraceae bacterium | reverse complement strand
CAGGTTGCGCAGCGACACGTCGTTGACCAGCATCACCAGCCGGATGCGATTGCGGGCTTGTTCGGGCGTGGTGCCCATATCGACATCGTCGGTGATCACCGCGACCTCGGCCTCCAGGTCGATGCCCCAGTCCTCGCTCATGGCCAGAATGGGCTGGAGCGGACCGACGAAACCGTCCGAGCCACCCTGGTACATCAGCGGGTCGGTCCAGAAGCTCTCGGGTAGTTCGGCCCCGCGCGCCCGGCGTACCAGTTCGACATGGTTGACATAGGCGCTGCCGTCGGCCCATTGGTAGGCGCGCGGCAGCGGGGCCATCAGTTGCTCAGGGTCTAGTGCCTGCGCGTTGCCCGACTCCCCGGTGTTGAGCTGCGCCGAGACCTGTTCCAGACGCGGGGCCAGGATGGCCCAGTCGTCCAGAGCGGCTTGCAGGGTGGGGGCGATGGCCGGGACCGTCGCGTAGTGTTTCAGGTTGCGGCTGACCACGATCAGTGCGCCGTCGCGGCTACCGTCGTTCAGGGTTGCCAATTTCATTATGCTTGGACTCCGGGTTGTGACTTAACGTTGATTCGGGTTGAAGTGCTTCTTCAGCCCCTGCCAGCACTGGAAGTACTCCGCTTGCAACTGCGAGGTCTCCAGGGCGTAGCGGGTCGGGCTGATGATGGCCGGGGTCTCGAACATGAAGGCCATGGTGTCCCGTATGTAGTCCGGCTTGCTGGTGTCGGCATGGCTGGCCTTCTCGAAGGTGTCGGCATCCGGGCCGTGGCCGGTCATGCAGTTGTGCAGGGATGCGCCGCCCGGCACGAAGCCCTCGGCCTTGGCGTCATAAGCGCCGTGGATCAGGCCCATGAATTCGCTGGCGAAGTTGCGGTGGAACCACGGCGGGCGGAAGGTATCCTGCA
>CAYMHN010000564.1:2203-2835 GCA_964390235.1 uncultured Candidatus Competibacteraceae bacterium | reverse complement strand
CGACCGGGCAACGATTTCCTGGATCTGGCCAGTGATTTCGGTGAAACCCCGGCCGCGGGTCGGGATCTCCAGCGCCTGTTGTGTGATCACTGGCCGCTCCTTCGCTGCATCGCGGGGATGATAGCGCCTCGGGGAGTTGCCGGTCGCGCCTAGGGAAAGCCCGAATGGCGACCCCTGCCCCGTCGGTGCAGGATGAGATTATCGCCCGTCAAGACAGGGAGTTCGGCCCATGAAGTCGGTACTGGTGCTGTATTGGAGCCAGGGTGGGCACACCGCCCGCATCGCGCGCAGGATCTGCGATAGCATCGCGGCGACCGGCGGCCGAGGCGAGATGATGGACATCAACGAGGCGGTCCACGAGGGGCTCGACTGGGACAGCTACGACGTGCTGGTGCTCGGCGCGCCGGTGATGTACGGCACCTATGACAAATCGGTGCTCGAGTTCATCAGGAATCACCAGGGCCAGCTGTCCTCGAAGCCCAACAGTTTCTTCAACGTCTCCGTGGTGGCCCGCACCCCGGAAAAGGCGACCGTCGAAGGCAACCGCTACATGCAGAAGTTCCTGCAGCTCTCGCCGTGGAAGCCCGACGACCTCAAGGTCATCGCCGGCAAGGTGGACTACCCGTCCTGGG
>CAYMHN010000564.1:0-2193 GCA_964390235.1 uncultured Candidatus Competibacteraceae bacterium | reverse complement strand
GGACACGATCATGATCCAGATGATCATGAAGTTCACGCACGGGCCGACCGACAAGACCACGGTCATCGACTACACCGACTGGGACGACGTCGACGCCTACGGCCGGCACCTCCTGTCCCTGGGCTGACCGCCCGGCACGCCCTCCCGGCTGGCTGCACCGCGCGGCACGGCCGGGGTCAGGCGTAGCCGATCCGCACCGCGATCACCAGCGCGAGCGCCCCGGCAACCAGCAGCTTGAGCAGCAGCGGCCAGGCGAACCGGAACCAGCGGTCGTAGGGAATCCCGACCACGCCGAGGATCGCCATCAGCACCACGTTGGTCGGGATGAGGATGTTGGAGAAGCCGTCGCCGAACTGGAAGGCGAGCACCGCCACCTGCCGGCTGATCCCGACGATATCCCCGACCGGCGCCATGATCGGCATGGTGACGAAGGCCTGCCCGCTGCCCGAGGGCACGAACAGGTTGATCAGTGATTGCACCAGCATCATGCCAACGGCCGACAGCTCGGGGCCGACTTGCTGCAGCGGCAGAGAGACGCCGTGGACGATGGTGTGCAGCACCTGGCCATCCTCGAGGATCACCCCGATGCCGCGCGCAAACCCGACCAGCAGCGCGACCGTCGCCAGCGCCGAGGCGCCGGCCGCAAAATGCTTCGCAATGTCGTCGGCGCCGACCCGTCCGACGATCCCGGCGGCGAGCGCCAGGCCCAGCCACACGGCGCCGACCTCGATGAGGTACCAGCCCCGCCCCAGGATGCCGTAGACAATCCCGGCCAGCGCCGCCGCGATCAGCGCCAGGATCAGCAGGTGGCGCCGACTGAGCGCGGGATAGCTCTCGGGCGCGGCATGTTGCACCCCTTCGACGCCGGCGACCAGGCTGGCCGAGGGGTCGTTGCGAACCCGGCGCGCGTACGCCCAGGTGTGATGCACGCCGATGGCTACGAAGGGCAGGAACAGCGCGAGCCGGAAGCCGATCCCGGAGGCCGGCGGCAGTTCGGCGATGCCCTGCGCAACCAGCACCGTATAGGGGTTCAGGGTGGCGATGCCGTAGCCGATGCAATAGCCGCCGATCATGATGCCCATGGCGGTCATGGCATCCAGGCGCATGGCCACGCACAAGGCCACCAGCATCGCGGCGAAAGGAATGTACTCGGTTGAAACGCCCAGCGTGCCGGAACCGAGCGCGAATACGGCAAGCCCGAGACTGATGAGCAGTCCGGGGCTATGGCCAATGGCCCCAAGGATCGCGCCCAGCATGGCGTCCAGCGCGCCGGTGGCCCGCAGCACGGCGATTGAGCCGCCGACGATCAACAAGAAGAAGATGATGACCTGGGCATCGGCCAGCGCCCGCGGCACCGCGGTGAACAGCACCCAGGGCGGCAGCCACACCCGCTCCGCGGACACCGTGTAGCTGCCGGGTACGACCATGGCCCGTCCCTGGGCGTTCGGCACCATGTCGAACTGGCCCTGCGGCAGCGTCCAGGTCATCACGAGCGCGACCATCATCATCGCGAACAGCAGCGCGAGCGTGTGGGGGATCCGCATCGCCTAGTAGTGCAGTGTCAGGAGCCGCGTGCCTCGCAGCCTGGAGTAGCTGATGATCCACAGGCCGGAGTAGTCTTCCGCCTCGACCGGGTCGATCGACGCGCCGAGTCCCTCGGCCACCAGCGAAACGGTATTGCTGTGGCCGACGACCAGCACCACGTCGCCGCGATGCCGCCACTTGAGGCGACGGAGCAGCCGCTTGTGGCGTTCGGCCGGAACTACCCTCGGCTCGACACTGGACGTCGCAGCCACCGGAGCGGCCGTCTCCTGGGTGCGCTTCCACTCCGTCACGTAGATCGCGTCCAGCCCGGCACGCGCGAGGAGTTCCGCCAGCCGGGCGGCATGCGCGTGGCCGATGTCCGACAATCCGGGATCCTGCCCTTCCGCAACGCGCTCGGCATGGCGCACCAGCACCACGGTGGTGCTGCCCCAGGAAGCCACCAGCCAGGCACCCAGCAGGACGATCGCAAGGATCGAGGCGAGAATGATGGCCAGCGGCGTATACAAGGGGCGGCGGCGCAGGCCGCGATGGTCTTTCTTGAGGTTCTCCACCCGGGCGTCCTCCCCTTACTGGTCGCCCGTGCGGTCGCGTTCGCGGCGCTCGTCCACGACACTGTACTCGCCCTCGATGACGTCTCCGCGACCGCGC
>CAYMHN010000563.1:0-2835 GCA_964390235.1 uncultured Candidatus Competibacteraceae bacterium | reverse complement strand
CGGGTTGGCGAAGGAGGATGTGATGAAACGCTTGTCGAAACGAATCCTCGGTGGCATCTGCGTACTTCCGTTCGCGGTGACCGTTTTCGCGGCTCCCGGCGATATCCACGAAGTCAGCGGCGCCATGGTGAATTTGCGGTCCGGACCGTCTGACGCGACCAATGTGCTAACCACCGTCGAACGGGGCGATGAACTGCTCGAACTGCGTCGTGAGGGCAGCTGGCTGGGTGTGCGGGTCATGGCCACCGGTGACGAGGGCTGGATCTACGGTGAACTGGTGCGGCAGGTGGCCAGGAGCCGGCTCGAACAGCACGAGACGAGCCTGTCTCTGGGCGATCTGTCGATCGATTTCGACCGGTTGATGGGGCAGATCAGCGAGCACCTCGGCTATATACCCGTGGCTCGGATCGAACGCATGGAAAATGCGACCTTGCGGGTCACCGCGGCGCCCGAGTGGCAGTTGCGAGCCGGCCTCGACGCCCATCTGATGGCGGCATCGGCACTGTACCAGATGTGGAAGGAGAATCAGGGTGGCGGTCCGGTCAGACTGGTACTGGCCGACGCTCGGAGCGAGACGTATATCACTATCGAGGATGGTGACGTCGGTCCCCGCATCATCGTGCGCGATCCTCCTGAGTAATCGGAATTGCAAGCGATGGTTCTTGAACCCCCTCACCCCTCCAGCAACACCTTGACATGCGCGGTCGCGCTGCGGCCCAGGGCGGACAGGGCGTAGCCGCCCTCCAGCGCCGATACCACGCGCTTGTCGGCATGGCGGGTGGCGAGTTGCACGATCTCGCGGGTGATCCAGGCATAGTCGGATTCGATCAGATTCCACTGGGCCATGTCGTCCTCGTAATGGCCGTCGAAGCCGGCGGAGATGAAGATCATCTGCGGCCGGAATTCTTCCAGCTCGGGTAGCCAGTGGCGGCGCACGGCCTCGCGGAATTCCTGGCCGAGCAGGCCGCGGCCCTTGGGGATGTTGATCAAATGGCCGGGTACCGAGGGGCGACCGCTATACGGGTAGAAGGGGTGCTGGTAGGCCGAGCAGACCATGACCCGCGGATCATCGGCGAAGATGTCCTCGGTGCCGTTGCCGTGGTGGACGTCGAAGTCGACGATGGCGATCCGCTCCAGGCCATGCTGATTCATGGCATGGTAGGCGCCCACGGCGACGTTGTTGAAAAAGCAGAACCCCATGGCCTGGCTGCGTTCGGCGTGGTGGCCGGGAGGGCGCACGCAGCAGAAGGCGTTCTCGATCTCGCCTTGCATGATCAGGTCGGTGGCCAGGATCGTGGCGCCGGCCGCCCGCAGTGCGGCATCGGCGGTGTGAGGGTTCATGAAGGTATCGGGGTCGATATGGGCCAGGCCCTCGCGCGGGGAACGGGCCAGGATCTCCTTCACATACAGCATGTCGTGGGCATGGGCCAGCTGCTCGACGCTGGCCTTGGGGGCCTCGTAATGCCGCAGATGGTCGAATACGCCGGAGCGGATCAGCTGATCCTGGATGGCGTGCAGCCGTTCCGGGCATTCCGGATGGCCGGGTATCATCTCGTGCTTGAGACAGTCGGTGTGGCTGATGAACGCAGTGGACATGCCGGTAGAGGCTCCTCGCCCGGTGGTGTTGACAAGGCCCATTGTAGCAAGTCGACCGATATTCCGATTGACCTGAATCAACACCGACCCTGTTTCTGATGGGTACACTAGGCCGGTTTCAAAAGCCTGGAGTAGTGATTGCATGGCCGGATCGGATGACAAGGTAATGTGGCATGCCCTGGGGGTGGACGAGACCTGCCAGCAACTCGATACCCGGCCCGAGGGGCTGAGCGGCGCCGAGCACGAGCAGCGGCTGCAACGGTATGGCCCCAACCGCCTGCCCCAGCCCGAGACCCGTGGACCGCTGGCGCGGCTGCTGGCCCAGGTCAACAATCTGCTGATCTATATTCTGATCGTCGCCTCGGGGGTGACGGCCCTGCTCGGGCACTGGATCGACACCGGCGTCATCCTGGCCGTGGTGGTCGCCAATACGGTGATCGGCTTCATCCAGGAAGGCAAGGCCGAGCAGGCGCTGGCGGCGATCCGCCACATGCTGGCGCCCAGGGCGGCGGTGATCCGCGACGGGCACCGGACCACGGTCGCCGGCGAGGATCTGGTGCCCGGCGATCTGGTGCTGCTCGAAGCGGGGGATCGGGTGCCGGCCGACCTGCGGCTGATCGAGACCCGCAGCCTCAAGATCGAGGAGGCCATCCTGACCGGGGAGTCGGTCGCGGTGGAAAAGCTCACCGACCCGGTCGAGGAGGACGCGCAGCTCGGCGACCGGTTCTGCATGGCCTATTCCGGCACCATGGTCAGCTACGGCTCGGGCAAGGGTCTGGTGATCGCCACCGGGGCGGCCACGGAGATCGGCCGCATCTCCGGCATGCTGTCCGAGATCGGCACCCTGACCACGCCGCTGCTGCGCCAGATGGACCACTTCGCCCGCTACCTGTCGGTGATCATCGTCGGGTTTTCGGTATTGATCTTCCTGTTCGGCTATTTCCTGCGCGATTACCCCTTCACCGAGATCTTCATCGCCGTGGTCGGCCTGATGGTGGCGGCGATTCCCGAGGGCTTGCCGGCCATCCTGACCGTGACCCTGGCGATCGGCGTCCAGGGCATGGCCCGACGCAACGCCATCGTGCGGCGGCTGCCGGCGATCGAGACCCTGGGTTCGGTGTCGGTGATCTGCTCCGACAAGACCGGCACCCTGACCCGCAACGAGATGATGGTGGCGAGCATCGCGCTGGCCGACCGGCGGTACACCCTGACCGGCACCGGCTACGAGCCCGGTGGCAG
>CAYMHN010000562.1:0-2835 GCA_964390235.1 uncultured Candidatus Competibacteraceae bacterium | reverse complement strand
GAACCCGCCGCGCCCGCCGCGCCGGTGCTCCCGCCCGTGGTGGAGGCCGCCCCCGTGGAGGAGCCGAGCGTCGTGCCCTCGCCGTTCTCGACCGCCATTCGTCCCCCCGGCGTCACCCCGCTGGGCGATCTCTGGGAGCTCGACCCGCAAGCTGATCGGGGCACCTTCGTGTTTCGCCCCTATCGCCCCAACTACATCATCTACCGGGTGACCGACGACGAGAACGACAACCCGTTCCGGCCCCTGCTCGATATCTCGCCCAACCCCGACCTGGGCCTGGACGACAACGAACTGAAGTTCCAGCTGTCGTTCAAGTTCAAGGCCTGGGACGATATCATGGGCAGCGGCAGCAGCCTGTGGTTCGCCTACACCCAGCAAAGCCACTGGCAGGTATTCAACAGCGATATCTCCCGCCCGTTCCGCGAGACCAATTTCGAGCCGGAGGTCATGTGGGTGAACCCGCTGGACATCGGATACGGTGATTTCCGGCTGCGCTACGCGACCCTGGGCTTCAATCACCAGTCCAACGGCCGCGCCGACCCACTGTCGCGCAGCTGGGATCGGATCTTCGCCGAGGTCGGCGGCGAGTACCGCAACTTCGCTTTCTGGGTGCGACCCTGGTGGCGCATCCCCGAATCCGATGACAAGGATGATAACCCCGATATCGAGAAGTACATCGGCCGCGGCGAGATCGTCGGTGTGTACCAGAACGACGGCCACACCATCGCCACCCGGATTCGCAACAACTTCAGCCTCGGCAACAATCGCGGTTCGGTGCTGGCCGACTGGAGCTTTCCGATCACCGGCCAGCTGCGCGGCTATGTGCAGTTCTTTTCCGGCTATGGCGAGAGCATGATCGACTACAATTGGAACCAGACCACCATCGGCGCAGGCATCATGCTCACGGACTGGATGTAGTGATCGGTGTTTGGATAGCGACTCGAGGATGAGTCATCGAATTGCAACCATTCGCAGTTAACATGAGCTACCAACCCGGCGTGGAGGCTTGCTAGTGCGGTACCGTTCGGTCTTGAAGTCGATCGTTGAATCAGCAGCGCATTCGGCCCGGCACGGGTTCCAATGGGGCATGCTGGTGATGGTGTCGGGTCTGCTCGGCGCCTGCGGCGAACCCATGGAACTCGGGGAGCTGCCGCCGCAGCTGGTCGAGACACGGCTGCTGGAGTTGCCGGAACTGCCGGTGCGGCGCCAGTTCCCCGGCGAGGTGCGGGCCGACCAGCGCGCCGAGCTGGCGTTTCTGGTGTCCGGTCCGCTGGTGGAGTTGCCGCTCCAGGAAGGCCAGCTGGTCGAGGCCGGCCAGCTGCTGGCCCGGATCGATCCACGCGATTTCGAGAACGAGCGCCTCGGGCGTCAGGCCGATCTCACCGAGGCCCAAGCCCAGTTCGAGCGGATCAACCGGGCTTTTTCATCCGGCGCGATCACCGAAGCGGAACGTGACCAGGCTCGGGCACGCTTCGAGGTCGCCGCCGCCGAACTCGCCCTGGCCGAGAAGCGTCTGGAGGATAGCGCGCTGCTGGCGCCGTTCGCGGGGCGCGTGGCGCGCCGCTTGGTGGAGAACTTCGAGAACGTCCAGGCCGGTCAGTCGATTCTACTGCTGGAAGATATCCAGCGTCTGGAGGTCGTGATCCAGTTGCCGGAACAGGATGTGATCCGGCTACCAGCCGGGGTTTCCCTGCTGGGCGCCGCGGTGGGCGAGGTCGCCTTCGAGTCGCTGCCCGGTCAGCGCTTCCCGGTCACGGTCAAGGAGATCGAGACCCGTGCCGACCCGCGTACCAATACCTATCGGGTCACCTTCGGTCTGCCGCGGCCCGAGCAGGGCAGCATCCTGCCCGGCATGAGCGCCAATTTCGTGCCCGGCCGTGAGGTGGTGGAAGCGCAGGCCCTGTTCTTTCTGCCGGTCGAGGCGATACAGGCCATGCCGGATGGCCGATCCTATGTCTGGGTGCTGGACCCGGAGCGCTCCACCGTGCAGCGGCGGCTGATCGAGCCGGGTCGGCTGAGCGGCGATTCCATCGAGGTGCTGGAAGGCTTGCAGCCGGGTGACCGGGTGATCACGCTGGGCGCCGCCTATCTGGCCGAGGGTGCGCGGGTCCGCGCGGGAGGATGAGATGAACATCGCCGAGCTGTCGATCCAAAAGAAAGTCATCGTCCTGTTCACTACCTTCCTGGTCATCGGCCTGGGATTGATGGCCTACGAGAGCATGGGCCGGCTGGAGGACCCCGAGTTCACCATCAAGCAGGCCAAGGTCGTCACCCGCTACCCCGGTGCCAGCGCCGACGAGGTTCAGCGCGAGGTGACCGATGTGCTGGAGACCGCTATCCAGCAACTGCCGCAACTGTGGCGCATCACCTCGCGATCCATGGACGGCCTGTCCATCATCACCCCGGATATCCAGCAGCAGTATAGCTCCGCGCAGATGCCCCAGATCTGGGATGAACTGCGCCGCAAGGTCGGCGATGCCCAGTCCCAGCTGCCGCCCGGGGTGCTGCCTTCGGTGGTCAACGACGACTTCGGCGATGTGTTCGGCGTGTACCTGGCCATCACCGGCGAAGGTTACAGCTATGCGGCGCTGAAAGACTACGCCGACCTGCTGCGCCGCGAACTGTTGCAGGTCCCGGGGGTGGCCAGGGTGGCGCTGAACGGCGTGCAGCCGGAACAGATCTTTCTCGAAGTCTCGCGCAACCGGATCAGCCAGCTCGGCATCCCGCTGGAACTGGTGTACCAGACCATAGGCGAGCAGAATACCGTGGCCGATGCCGGCCGGGCGTGGGTCGGCGGCAATCGCATCACGGTCCGGCCCAGCGGGGTATTCGACT
>CAYMHN010000561.1:0-2841 GCA_964390235.1 uncultured Candidatus Competibacteraceae bacterium | reverse complement strand
CAGCGATCCCATGGTGCTCCGGTACGAGGAGCCGGTCGCGCTGAACGGCGCCGATCCGGCGAGCCGGCGCTACAAGTTCTGCTCGATCTTCGACAACGGCGAGACCATCCCCGAGGATTGGGCGCTGGATGATCAGGGCCGACCGACTACCGACCCCGAGGCCGCCCTGGCCGGCACCATGCAGCCGCTGGGCGGGGCCAAGGGCGCGGCTCTGGCGCTGATGGTGGAAATCCTGGCGGCCGTCCTGACGGGCGCTAATCCGGCCTTCCGAGCCAGTTCCTTTTTCGAGACGGCGGGCCCGCCACCGGGCGTGGGGCAGCTGTTTCTGGTGTTCGATCCGGTCCGCTTCAATCCGGGATTCGGTGCCGCCGTCGAGGAGCTGCTGGCCCATGTGCTGGGCCAGCCCGGCACCCGCCTACCGGGCGAGCGGCGTCTGGCCCTTCGCCGACAGGCAAGTGACCAGGGCATACGCCTACCCGCCACGCTGCTGGCCGAGTTGCGCCGACGAGGAGACGGTCAATGATTGCTGACGGCAAGCGCATCGCCACCCGCCTCAGCGGCTGGCTGACGCTGATCCTGTTTTTCCTCTATCTGGCCAATGTGTTGCAAGGCAAGGCGCGCGCCCAATTCGGCTGGCAACCGCTGTTCCTGTTTCACGACCGGGTCGAGTTCCTGCTGTTGCTGTTCACCGCCGTCGGCTTCGCCATCACCATGCTGGTGCGCGAAGCCCGCACGGATCGAAAATGAAGTTGTTACGGAGGATCAATCCCATGAAGAGCAAGCCCATCGACACCCCGCAATCCTTGGAACGACGCCGATTCCTGGAAACCAGCGGCAAATTCGGTTTCACCGCCGCCGTGGTCGCGGCCGCTTCCGGCAGCCTGTGGTCGCGCCAGGCCGCGGCCCAGACCGCCGCCGAGGAACGCGACCGCGAAGCAGCCGCCGAGCACACCATGACCATCGCCACCGAATACCGCATCGGCACCACCCGCGCCTACCCGCTGATGCAGCTCAACGTCAAGGAGAACATCCAGAACTTCACCCGTGGCAGGATCTACGTCAGGCTGGCGCCCGGTGGCATGCTGGGCATCGGTACCGAGATCGTGCAGAAAGTCCAGGGCGGCACCGTGCAGGCGGCCCAGCACTCGCTGTCGAACTTCGCGCCCTACGCCCCGGCGGTGGATCTGGTCAATATTCCTTATTGGGTGGGCGAGAACCAGCAATTCGTCAATCTGGTGACCTCGCCGGCCTGGAAGGAGGAAGTCGACCGGCGCATCGAGGAGCGCGGCTTCAAGGCGCTGTTCTATTACTGCATCGACCCGCGCACCGCCGCCAAGCGGCGCGGCCTGTCGGACGAGCCGTTCCGTACCCCGGACGATCTGCGCGGCATCAAGTTCCGGGTGCCGGGCTCGAGGATTCTCGCCGAGTTCTACCGCCTGCTGGGCGCCAACCCGACCCCGGTGGCCTGGGGCGAAACCGCCTCGGCCATCCAGCAGGGCGTGGCCGACGCGTTGGACCCGGCCGTCGGCGCGCTGTACTCGTTCGGTTTCAAGGACATCCTGTCCTGGATCACCTTGAACCGACCGGTACCGGACAGCCAGGTCTATTCCTGCAATATCGCCTGGTTCAACGGCCTGCCCTCCGATCTCCAGGAGGCCATACTGGCCGCCGGCGAAGTCACCTTCCAGCAGAACCTGGCCCAGGTGCCGGCCTCGCGGGCCTATGCGATGGCTGAAATGGCCGCCGCCGGCGTGCAGTTCTATTCCCTGAACGAGGACGAGATCGCCCAGTGGAGCGAGCAAGCCGGCCACCAGCGCCCCGAGTGGGACGCGATCAAAATCGAGCTGGTCGGCTCGATCGCGGTATTCGACCGACTGCTGGAAGCCGCCAACACGCCCAGCAAGTACTACGTCCACGACGCTTGACCACTCCATGGTCGCCCCACGCGGGGCGGCCCCTCCGGTGAGAATTCCGATGCGCGACTTGCTGCGACGCCTGGACCGTGACGGTGAGCGCTGGCTGATGCTGGTGTTCTACAGCTATATCGTCATGGTCATCTTTCTCGAAGTGCTGCGCCGCTTCGGCCTCGCCTACTCCTCGATCTGGGGCGAGGAAACCGCGCGCTATGCGTTCATCTTCCTGGTCTGGATCGGAGCAGCGGCGGCGGTCAAGGAGCGCGCCCACATCCGCATCGACGTGCTGACCCATTATCTGCCGCCGCGCGGCCGCGCCGCCCTGATCCTGTTCGGCGACCTGCTGACCCTGACATTGGCCGGGATCGCCCTGTACTGGTCGCTGGAGCCGGTCTGGCTGTCGATCAAGTGGGGCTCGGTCACCGACGGCCTGCGCATCACCCGGGCCTGGTTTCTGATCGCCGTGCCATTCGGCTTCACCCTGATCGCCCTGCGTCTGGTGCAGTCCATCGTGCGCGATATCGCCGATCTGCGCGCCGGCCGGGCGGTATATACCGGCAAGCGCCTGTTCGACTGAGCGCTTATTCGACCGAGGACTGCGCATGTACCAACTCTATCAATCGCCGGGGGTGAGTCTGGAGCTGGGCTGGGAGGTGCTCGGCCCGCTGCTGGTCATGGTGCTGCTGCTGGTACTGGCGGTACCGGTGTGGGTGGTGCTCGGCTTCGGCGCGCTCGGCCTGCTGATGGTCACCGGGGTGCTGCCCCTGGGCCTGTTCGGCGAGGCGCTGTTCCACGGCATCGACGCCTTCGCCCTGATCGCCATTCCCTTGTACGTGCTGACCGGTGACGTGCTGGTGCGCAGCGGCCTGTCCAACCGCCTGCTGGACATCGCCGAGGCCACCATGGGTTCGCTGCGCTCCGGCATGGG
>CAYMHN010000560.1:0-2841 GCA_964390235.1 uncultured Candidatus Competibacteraceae bacterium | reverse complement strand
GGCCGCGATGGGCCTGGCGGCATGGCTGCTGCGGTTGATCATGCGCTCGGCCGGCCTGGCCTGAGCGGCGGCCGGGACGGCGCCCGGCAGGCCCTGGCCGAGTTCGGTTGAGCCCCGGCTTGCCTCACGACCGGCTCGACCCGTCAGGTCGCCTTCCGGGCAGCAGATCGGTGAAGCAGAACTCGTCGCGGAAGACGGTCTCACCCGCCTGCACGGCGATCTCGCGTGCGAACATCGGTCCGACGAAACAGTAAGGTATCGAGCGCGAACTGATCAAACAGCAGGGCAACCTGACCGCCACCTACACCGCCCCGGGGCTGGGCCGCAGGACCTTGTACGAAAAGCTGCTCAAGTACCGGCTGGATGCCGCCGATTGTCGGTGACGGCGCGCCGCAGCCTGAGCGTGAATACAGCGCCACCGTCGGCATGATTGGTAGCCTGTAGCGTGCCGCCGAATTCGCGAACGATCTTGTTGGACAAGGACAAGCCGAGGCCGAGACCTTCGCCTATCTCCTTGGTCGTAAAAAAGGCATCGAAAATCTGCGGTAGAGCATCTTCCGCGATGCCCGGCCCCGTATCCCGGATCGCGAGCTGCACCCACTCCGCCGATACCTCGAGCGCAATGTACAGCTTGCCGGGCCGGTGCTGGCCTTGCATGGCCTCCAGGGCATTTTTCAAGAGATTGACCACGACCTGTTCGAGCCGGACGGCGTCCCCCCATACGAGCACGTCTTCCGTCGGAAAATCTCGTATGACCTCGACGGCGTCTCGCTTCAGCCGGGATTCGAGCAGGGTGAGCGCGTAAGCGATGACAGTTCCGATGGGTACCGGCTGCATCTCCCCCGGCGTCTTGCGCGCGAAGGTCTTGAGGTGAGCGGTGATCTTGGCCAGGCGTTCGGTGAGTTCGTCGATCACGACCAGATTGGACCGGGCCTGGTCGTAGCCCTGTCTGTCCAGAAAAACCAGTGCGTTGCCGGCGTAGGATCGTATCGCCGCCAGGGGTTGATTCACCTCGTGAACGATTCCGGCCGACAGCTGGCCGAGGGCGGCGAGCTTGCCGGCCTGCACGAGTTCGTTTTCAGCCTGTTTCCGCTCCTCGATCTCGCCTTGCAGGCGTTGGTTGCTCACGCGCAATTCCGCGGTTCGCTCCCGGACTTTCATTTCCAGCTCGTCATGCGCTTTCTGCAACGCTTCCCGGGACGCCAGCTTGTCCCGGATGGCCGCGCGCCGTTGCAGCAGATACAGACCGCCCAGCAATGCGATGATGGACAGGAGAACGACGACCGCCACGGTCAGTACGACCATCCTGCGTACCGGGGCGATATCCGAGAAGACATGGATTTCCCAGCCGACATCGGGCATGGTGACGCTTTGCACCAGATAGTCGCGCGTGACGGAATCCTGCCCGGACAGCGCATCCGGTGACCGGGACACCTCGCGGATGCCGAGGATTCTGGCCTGGGCGTCCGCGCTTGTTTCCAGGACAACCGGAAGCAGCGACAAGTCGACATCGCTGTACTGAAGGCTTTCCCTGATGGCTTGCAACGCCGTGGCGTCCAGCGGCCGGATGGTCTTGAACCGCCAGGCTGGATCACTGGAGGCGAAGATCACACCGAGGGGGTCGGTGATGGCGACTTTCCTTCCGCTCCATTGCCACAGGTTCTCGAATCGCTCGACGTCCACCTTCACCACGGTAACGCCCGGTATGGTTCCGTTGTGCTTTACCGGTGCGGCGAAATAATAGCCCCGTTCGTGTGAGGTCGTACCCATTGCGAAGTACCGCCCGATCTCCCCTCCCAGGGCCACCTGAAAATAGGGCCTGTAATCCAGGTTGATTCCCACGAACGTGTCGGGTTCGTTCCAGTTGCTGGAAGCAATGACGTGACCGGTTCTGTCGATCATGTAAATGACCGCGGTCCGGGTCATGCCGTTGAGTTCCTCCAGATACCGATTGAACGAAGCGATGCGTCTCTGGTCTCCCGGCGTGGACAGGATCCGGATGATCTCCCCGTTCGTCGCCAGGATCATGGGCAGAAACTCGAACTTTTCGAGTTCGCTGCGGACCTGGGTCTGATAGCTGTCGAGAATGTCCGATGCGCTCTCGTGAAGCTGACCAGTTACCATCCTCCGGGTCCAGACAGCGCTCTGCCATGCCAATACCGAAAACACGACGAGCAGAATCAGCGGGAAGTGCCAGTGCGCTCGCTTGGAAAATACCCGATTCATGGGGGCTGCAGTTCGATAAAATTCACGGGACAAGGCACGGGATTCGATTCATGGTGAACTTTATCACATCGCACTCATGATGGATGCCCACGACCATTGCGAGACGCTGGCCGCACCGCCCGGCGCCGATCTGCGCTTGCGCGCCTATCCGGCGGCCGATACTACCGGCTGGCCCGAACCCGAGGCGCTGATCGACGAGTATCTGTATCTGCTGGGTCCGGACAGCAAGGGGGTTACCGGGCAGCTGATCCGGGTGCGGCCGAGGACGGATCGCGGCTAGTGCCGAAACCGGTCCGGATCGTCCTGCTGGCGCTGATCATCGCCGCGGGTGGTGGCTGGTGGCGGCAGAATCACGACGAACCTGCCGATCCTGATCGGCTGATCCTGTACGGCAATGTCGATGTCCGCGAGGTGAGGCTGGCCTTCAACGGCGCCGAGCGCATCGCGCGCATGCTGGTCGAGGAGGGCGAACGGGTCGAGGCGGGCCAGCTGCTGGCCGTGCTGGACAGCGAACGGGTGCAAGCCCGGGTCGATCAGGCAACGGCCTGGGTTGCGGCCCAGCAGCAGGTCGTCGCCGCGCTGGAGGCGGGCACCCGGCCGGAAGAGATCAACCGG
>CAYMHN010000559.1:0-2844 GCA_964390235.1 uncultured Candidatus Competibacteraceae bacterium | reverse complement strand
CCCGCACTGGGTCGGCGCACCTGGCGCGGTCGGCCCTGTGCGCACTCCAGAAGTTCGCGGTCCCAATATCCAAGGTCAGCGGCGGCGTCGTAGGTCGAGACCAGAAAAGCCATCAGCGCCTCGTCGGGATCAGAGGCAGTCTGCACGGCATCGTACGGCAGCATGAATTCCGACAGGCCCTCATGCCAGAATGCCGCCTCGGGCCGGACCGGCGCGCCCCGATACCCGCCGGGTGCCGGATAGGCGTAGGCATAGAAGGCAGGGTAGTCGATGCCGTTGCCGCCCGGCCAGAAACCTGCCGAGGAGACTTCGCGGTCATAGGCTTCCTGCGCCACGTCGTCCGGCAAGGCCGGGATCCCGGCAGGGTGAAGCGGCGCGCGCCGCCCCGAGAAGCGGGTGACCGCGAGATCCAGGGCCCCCCAGAACAGGTGAACGGGACTTGACTTGCCGACAAAGGAGGTCCGGAACCTGCCCAATACCCTGTCAATCGCCACCAATGCCTGGTGGTAGCGCTGCACGGCATCCCGGTCATAGGGCCGGTCGCGATGGTCCTCGCTGAACGGAACGGGGTTGGGCACCTCGTTCGGGGTGTCGTTGAACGTTGGCGTGCCGCCGAGATCGGCAATCATCTGCACGAAGTTCGCGCGAAACGCCGCAACCGTGGACGGCTCCAGCGCGATCCTCGCCTCGCGGCCATTGCCGCAGGTTCCCACGACCATATGCTGGCGGAAATCGAACCGGATCTCGATGCCCGGACCGTCCGGTATCGGTGAGGATGTAAGGCCGGTCGGCGTGACATAGAATGTGGCGTTCCAGGAATGGTTGAGCCACGGCGTGTGCGCCAGCCGGTATTTTCCGACGATCTGCAGATAGAGGTGCAGGGCGGAACAGGTCTCGCGCCATCCAAGATAATCAAGGGGGGGCCATTTGTTGGTCATTGCGCGTCTCTCATCCAGCATCTGTCGCAGGTGTCGGTCATTTGGTCGTAGGTCGCCCGCGTCGTGTCCCGGCGATCATTCCATCAGCGCCGGTCAATCCGGCAGGGGGATGTGCTCGTCGCGGTCATCGGACGGAAGATCGAAGCGCCCCTTGCCCCAGTTTGCGGCGCGCCATTCGGCCTTGGCCGCTTCGATGCGTTCCTGCGACGAGGCGACGAAGTTCCACCAGATGTAGCGGGGGCCGGGAAAGGTCGCGCCGCCAAGGATCATGAGCCGCGCGCCCCGGTCGCCGGCGGCGACCGTGATCCTGTCGCCCGGGCGGAAGACCATCATCCGACCCGCATCAAAATCCTGCCCCGCGACCGAGATGGTCCCTTCGACGATATAGATGCCCCGGTCTTCGTGATCGTCCGGCATCGGCAGTCGGCTTCCCGGCTCGAGCTTCACATCGGCGTAGAAGGTTTCCGAGAGCATCGTCGCGGGGGCGGTCTGGCCATAGGCATTCCCAAGGATCAGCCGAACCGAGACGCCACCGTCCGCGATCATCGGCAACGCCTCCTTGCCGTGGTGTTCGAAGCCGGGTGCCACATCTTCATGGGTGTCGGGCAGGGCCAGCCAGGTCTGTATCCCGAACAGGCTGTTCGGACCGGTGCGGGCGGCCGCCGACGTGCGCTCGGAGTGGGTAACGCCGCGCCCGGCGACCATCCAGTTCAGCGCGCCGGGGCTGATGATCTGATCGGCGCCGGTGCTGTCACGGTGATGGAAGTCACCGCGAAAAAGATAGGTAACGGTGCCAAGGCCGATATGCGGGTGCGGCCGGACATCGACGCCCTGACCGGTCAGCAGTTCGGCCGGCCCGGCCTGGTCGAAGAAGATGAACGGTCCGACCATCTGCCGGTTCGGCGCCGGCAGGGCGCGCCGCACCTCGAAGCCGCCAAGATCCCTCGCCCGCGGAATGATGAGCGTCTCGATCGCATCGACGCCCACCTCATCTGGGCAACCGGGGTCGAGTGCGGGGTTCCAACTCATGCGCGTCATCCTCTCGTATGCTCGCGGTCGGCATCGTGCTTGCCGTTGCGAGCGCCCGATCTCGACGCATCCGGAATACCCGAGCGGGTTGGGCGATACCAGTGCGATCGAGGTGTAGATTGGCGACGCAGCACCTCGGCGGCTAGTCTTGGTGCGCATCAAGCTGTGTCGCGGAAAGCGGAACGCGTGAGCCGTCTCGAGGCCGGCCATGAGCCTCCGCCGAACACCATCCGCCGGTCGGGGCTTTCCGCCCTTCGGGTCTCAGCGGTCGTGGCCGAGGGTGTCCGGATTTCGTTCGAAATATTCGATCAGGGTTTCGGTGAGGACCCGGATTTTCCGCGCGGGATGCAGACCCGGCGGTCGGACGACATAAGTGCCCGCCGGAGGTGGGGGATAGTCCGTCATGATCGCGACGAGGGCGCCGGACGCCACATGTTCATGCAGGATGCAATCGGGGAGCCGGGCGATGCCGAGCCCCGCCGCCGCGGCGGCAGCGAGCGCCACAGCGCTGTCGGCCTTGAACCTGCCCTGCGGTTGAACCGTGACGATCCTGTCGCCATCCAGGAATTGCCAGGCTTCGGTTCCCTGCATGAGCGCCTCATGGGTGCCGACCTCATCCGGCGTCTGGGGTGAACCGTGTGCCTTGATGTATCCCGGGCTTGCGACGAGCGATCCATAGATCGGGCCGATGCGCTTCGCGATCAGGTTGGAATCCGGAAGGGTTCCAACCCGGATCCCGCAATCGAACCCTTCTGCGATGAGATCGACGAAACGATCACTGTAGGAGGTAGTGATGTGGAGCAGCGGGTGGCGATGCGCCATTTCCGCGAGCGCGCGAGTGAAGCGGGCCGGGCCGAAGGTGAGCGGCACGGCGACC
>CAYMHN010000558.1:0-2849 GCA_964390235.1 uncultured Candidatus Competibacteraceae bacterium | reverse complement strand
CCGGCGCACTGCTGGCGCCGATCATCAACACCTCGCCGGACATCGGCATCTTCCCGGCGGTCAAGTCCTACGTGATCGTGGTGCTGGGCGGCATGGGCTCGATTCCGGGGGCGATCCTCGGCGCCCTGATCCTGGGCGTGCTGGAGAGCTACGGCGCGGTCTACATCTCCTTCGACTACCGTGACACCTACGGTCTGGTGATCCTGATCCTGGTGCTGCTGTTCCGGCCCCAGGGGCTGCTGGGCGAACGAGCGCGGGAGGTCTGAGCATGCGCGACAGCTCGGCCCGGCTGCGGGTGGAATTCGCGATCTCGCTGGCGATCCTGGGCGCGGTGGCGCTGATTCCGCTGGCGGTGAGCAATATCTACTGGCTGGGTGTGCTGATCGTGTCGATGTACTTCGTGATGCTGGCCGCCGGCTGGAACCTGCTGGCCGGCTACTGTGGTCAGTTCTCGCTGGCGCCGGCCTGCTTCGGCATGCTCGGCGCCTACACCACCGGCATGCTCTGGCACTATCACCAGGTTCTGCCGGTGTTCGGCATCGGCGCCGCGATCCTGTTCACCGGTCTGATCGGCTTTCTGCTGGGGCGCATCGTGCTGCGCCTGCGCGGCCCCTATCTGGCGCTGACCACGCTGTCCTTCGCCGAGATCGTGCGGCTGCTGATCTTCAACTCCTACGGCATCACCCGCGGCGATCTGGGCCTGCGGGTGACCGGTCTGCTGGGCAACGACCGGGTCGCCTATTTCTACCTGTTCCTGGGCGCCGTGCTGCTGACCCAGATCGGGCTCTACGCCCTGCTGCGCTCGCGCGCCGGGCTGTATCTGATGGCGATCCGCGACGACGAGGTCGCCGCCCGCAGCCGCGGCATCAACGTGGTCTACTGGAAGACCACGGCGTTCAGCATCAGCGCCGGCATCAGCGGCCTGGCCGGCGCCCTGTACGCCCACTTCGCCATGTTGATCAGCCCCGAGCTGGGCCTGATCCTGAACACCGGGCTGGTGGTCAGCATGGTGGTGATCGGCGGCATGGGCAGCCTGGTCGGCCCGGTAATCGGCGGCTTTCTGGTGTATTTCTCCAGTGAATGGCTGCGCGATTTCGGCGGCTATCATCTGATCATCTTCGCCCTGCTGGTGATCCTGTTCGGCCGCTTCTTCCGCGAAGGCCTGTGGGGCCTGCTGGTGCTGGCCTGGACCAAGTTGACCGGGGCGGACCGCAAGCGTGAGGCGCGCCGCTCATGAACTGCCTGGCGATCCAGGGGGTGAGCAAGGCCTTCGGCGGCATCCAGGCGGTCGATCAGGTCACCTTCGAACTCGATACGGGCGAGTTGATCGGCCTGATCGGCCCCAACGGCTCGGGCAAGACCACCCTGCTGAACCTGCTCAGCGGCCTGCTGCCGGTCGATCAGGGCCGTATCCTGCTGGGCGGCCAGCCGATCCAGAACAGCAAACCGGAACAGGTCGCCCAGCGCGGCGTCGCCCGCATGTTCCAGCTGACCCGGCTGTTCCGGCGCATGTCGGTGCTGGACAATCTGCTGGTGGCCGGTTATGCGCTCGGCCTGAACCGCACCCAGGCGCAGCCGCACGCCCGCGCCATCCTGGCCGAGCTGCAACTGGAGCCGGTGGTGCATCTGGATGCCGGCCAGCTGTCCGGCGGCCAGCAAAAGCTGCTGGAGTTCGGCTGCTGCTTCATGGTGGCGCCGCGCATCGCCCTGCTCGACGAACCGTTCGCGGCCATCCATCCGACCATGAAGGAGATCATGGCCGACTTCATCCGCAAGCGCCACGACCAGGGCCAGACCTTCGTCGTAGTCAGCCACGACATGCCGGTGGTGGTGGAACTGTGCCCGCGCTGCGTGTGCATGAACGCCGGCGCGGTGATCGCCGACGCCGATACCCGCGACGTGCTCAACGACGCCCGGGTGATCGAGGCCTATCTGGGGGAGCCGGTGGCATGAGCGCGTTGCTGGAGCTGCAAGGGGTGACCGCCGGTTACGCCGAGGACATCGATATTTTGCAGGACGTCAGCCTGCGCATCGACGCCGGCGGCATCGTCGGCCTGATCGGCCTCAACGGCGCCGGCAAGTCGACCATCATGAAGACCGTGTTCGGCTTTCTGCACCCGCGCGCGGGGCGCATCGTGCTGGCCGGCGAGGACATCACCGGCAGCGCCCCGCATACCCTGATCAACCGCGGTGTGTTCTACATCCCCCAGGAGTCCAGCCTGTTCCCCTACATGTCGGTGGAGGACAACCTCAGCCTGCCGCTGCAACACCTGGCCCGCAGCACCGGCCGGCCCGCCCCGGCCGAGATGAATCAACGCCTGGCCGACACCTATGACCGGTTTCCGGTGCTCAAGGAACGCCGCCAGACCCCGGCCGGCAACCTGTCCGGCGGCCAGCAGAAGATGCTGGAATTCGCCAAGGCCTACCTGCTCCGGCCGCGGCTGTGCCTGATCGACGAACCCAGCATCGGCCTGTCGCCCAAGATCGCCGCCGAGGTCTACCAGTGGATCGACCTGTTCGTCGACCAACAGACGGCCATCCTGCTGGTCGATCACAACGTCCGCCGGGTGGTGAAGATGGCCCGCTACGTCTACGTCCTGAGCCTGGGACAGATCACCGCCGAAGGAGCGCGCGAGGACTTCGAGGGGGATCTGCACGAGCAGGTGCGGCGGTGGTTGGGGATTACTTTTTGAGGGTTGGTAGTTACTGGTGCTGGGTAGAGTGGGATCAATATCAAAGCTTAGGTGATTTCCGAAACAAACCGTCCCTCGTTTGGTCCCCCTGATAGGGGTCGGGAAGGCTCCGTAGTGTAGGATGCGGTGACGCAGGAACCGCATCGGTCGCGAATG
>CAYMHN010000557.1:0-2856 GCA_964390235.1 uncultured Candidatus Competibacteraceae bacterium | reverse complement strand
GAACCGCCGCGGCGAGTTGAGTTCCGTGGCGAACAGGTAGCCGTCGACGTACTCCTGCGGCGCCGCGATCCCCGCAGCCTTGCGCCTCGCCACGTTGTCGCTGAAGTTCGCGATGAACCCGGGCGTCAGTTCGATGGCCGACAGCGTGCCGTCGGTGCCGATCGAGACATGGTCTTCGCCCGCCACGTCGACGGCGTGTTCGACGTGACCGTGGGACCCTTGGTCAATCTCTGGGGTTTCGGTCCGCAGCGCGGCCTGGACCGGATCCCCGAGCCGCAAGCGCTCGCCGCCGCCCGCGAGCGGGTCGATTACCGGCTGCTGGCGTTGCGCGACGACCCGCCCGCGCTGCGCAAGGCGCGACCCGATCTGACCATCGACCTGTCGGCCATCGCCAAGGGCTACGGGGTAGACGAGATCGCCGGACTGCTGGAATCGGTCGAGGTGACTGACTATCTGGTCGATATCGGCGGCGAATTGCGCGCCCGTGGCGTCAACGACCAGGGCGAGGTCTGGCGCATCGGCATCGAACAGCCCCGAGCCGACGGACGCCAGGTAGAACGGATCATCGGCCTGCGCGACACCGCCATGGCCACTTCGGGTGATTACCGGAATTTCTTCGAGATTGACGGCCGGCGCTACAGCCATATCATCGATCCGCGCACTGGTTGGCCGGTGGCACACCGGTTGGCCTCGGTTTCGGTGCTGCATCCCAGCGCCATGACGGCCGACGGCTGGGCAACGGGGCTGCTGGCGCTGGGACCGGAATCGGCACTGGCCCTGGCGGATCGCGAGCAACTTGCGGTGCTGTTGATCGTCATAAGCGATGACGGTTTTGAAACCCGGGCCACGGCGGCCTTTAGCGCGGCAACAGGTGAATCATCATGACAGAATTCCTCATCGCCTTTATCATCATCGGCTTGGCGGTCGCCGGCATGGCACTCGGGGTCATGCTGGGGCGGCGGCCGATCAGCGGCAGCTGCGGCGGTCTCAACAACATTCCCGGCCTGGAATGCGGTGTCTGCGAGAAACCCTGCGAGAAGCGGCGCCGCGCCTTGAATCAGCAGGACTGAGGGGAGTCCCGAAAATGTTACGTTCGATGTCGGTCAAGGATCACATGTCGGCCAGTCTGGTCATTTTCAGCCCCGATATGGCCATACTCGACGCCATACACTTGATGATGAAGAACCGTATCGCCGGTGGCCCGGTGGTCGACAAACTGGGCAATCTGGTCGGCTTTCTCTCGGAGAAGGACTGCCTGAAAGTGGCCCTGAGCAGCAGCTATTACGAGGAACCGGGTGGCAAGGTCAGCGAATTCATGACCCCCAAGGCACAGACCGTGGACGCCAACGCCAGCCTGATGGAGGTGATCGAGCTGTTCCTCAATACCAATATCCGTCGCTTTCCGGTGGTCGAGGACGGCAACCGGGTGGTCGGCCAGATCAGCCGCAGCGACGCCCTGCAGGCGCTGGAAAAACTCTGGTGAGCTTCGGCCTGTCCCTGCTGATCCGCGGCATCCGACACCGAGGAGCGACCTGATGCCGTTGGTCGCCCATTCCGACCTGCCCGCTTTCCAGCACCTGGTCAACGAAGGCGAGGATATCCTGGCCATAGACCGTGCCCGACAGCAGGACATCCGCGAACTGCACATCGGTCTGCTGAACATGATGCCGGATGCCGCCCTGGCACCGACCGAGCGGCAGTTCATGCGGCTGGTCGGCGCCTGCAACCGCATCGTCCAGTTCTACGTCCACCCCTTCACCTTCGACGTGATCCGGCGCACCGACCGGGCAGCCGAGTATCTGCACCGGCATTACGAGCCATTCGATGTCCTACAGGAGCAGGGCCTCGATGCCTTGATCATCACCGGCGCCAACCCGCAGAACGCCGACATCACCGCCGAAAGCTTCTGGCAACCGCTGACCCGGGTGCTGGACTGGGCGCGCGAGCACGTGACCTCGACCCTGTGCGCCTGTCTGGCCACCCATGCCACTCTCAAGTATTTCCATGGCATAGACCGTCAGCCGCTGGGCTTCAAACGCTGGGGCGTGTACTCGCACCGGATCGCCGACCGGGTGCATCCCCTGGTGCGCAATATCAACACCCGCTTCGACGTGCCGCATTCCCGCTGGAACGAGATCCATCGCCGGCAGCTCGACGCCGCCGGCATCGATACCCTGGTGGCCAGCGACAGCGCCGGCGTGCATCTGACGGTGAGTCCGGACATGCTGCGCTTCGTCTACTTCCAGGGCCATCCCGAATACGACCGCAACAGCCTGCTCAAGGAGTACAAGCGCGAGGTCGGGCGTTATCTGGCCGGTGAACTGGCCGCCTACCCCCCGGAACCGGAGCATTACTTCGACCCCGCCGCCCGGCCCTTGCTGGAGGGTTTTCACGAGCGCGCCACACGGGATCGCGATCCCGCCCTGCTGGCCGGCTTCCCCGAGTCCGAGCTGCTGCACCATGCCGACAATACCTGGAACGATACCGGCAAGGCCGTGGTCAACAATTGGCTGGGTCTGGTCTATCAGCTCACCCATCGCGACCGCCGCATTCCGTTCATGGAGGGGATCGACCCGAACAACCCCCTGGGTCTGCGCGGCCACCGGCCGGAACCGGAAGTGTGACAACCCGGAAGGATTTGGCAACGCGCTTGGCGACGCGCTCATCGGCTCCCTTTTTCAGGTACGCAGCGTCATGACCACACCCAGAGTCGGTTTCGTCAGCCTCGGCTGCCCCAAGGCGCTGGTCGATTCCGAGCGCATCCTGACCCAGCTGCGCGGCGACGGCTACGCCATCGTGCCCAGCTATGCCGAGGCCGACGTGGTGGTGGTCAATACCTGCGGCTTCATCGATGCG
>CAYMHN010000556.1:0-2857 GCA_964390235.1 uncultured Candidatus Competibacteraceae bacterium | reverse complement strand
CAACCCGGTGTTCATGCTCGACGAGATGGACAAGCTGGGCATGGGCGGTTTTCACGGCGACCCCAGCTCGGCGCTGCTGGAAGTGCTGGACCCGGAGCAGAACAGCACCTTCCGCGACAATTACCTCGGCGTGCCCTTCGATCTCAGCAAGGTACTGTTCGTGGCCACCGCCAACGTGCTGGACAATATCCCCGGGCCACTGCGCGATCGCATGGAAGTCATCGAACTGCCGGGCTATACCGAGGAAGAGAAGGTCGAGATCGGCCGCCGCTATCTGGTCCAGCGCCAGCTGGAAGCCAACGGTTTGACGGACGAACAAGCCAGCCTGACCGACGAGGTGCTGCACAGCATCGTGCGCGATTACACCCGCGAGGCCGGGGTGCGCAATCTGGAGCGCGAGATCGGAGCGGTGCTGCGCCACTGCGCGATGTGCATCTCCGAAGGCAACGCGGAGCGGATCGCTATCGATGTCGATGACCTGCACGCCATCCTCGGGCCACGCAAGTTCGAGTCCGAGGTGGCGCTGCGCACCAGTCTGCCGGGCGTGGCCACCGGCCTGGCCTGGACTCCGGTGGGCGGGGATATCCTGTTCATCGAGACCACCCGCACGCCAGGCGGTGGCAAGCTGATCCTCACCGGCCAGTTGGGCGAGGTGATGAAGGAATCGGCCCAGGCCGCGCTCAGTCTGGTCAAGGCGCGGGCCGAGTCCCTGGGCATAGCCGTCAAGCTGTTCGAGACCAGCGATATCCACCTGCACGTCCCGGCCGGCGCCATCCCCAAGGACGGCCCCAGCGCCGGGGTGGCGATGTTCGTCTCCTTGGTATCGCTGCTGACCGAGCGCACGGTGCGCAGCGATGTGGCCATGACCGGCGAGATCAGCCTGCGCGGCCTGGTGCTGCCGATCGGTGGGATCAAGGAGAAATCGCTGGCCGCGCTACGGGCGGGCATCCATACCGTGCTGCTGCCCAAGCGTAACCGGAAGGACCTGGAGGACATCCCGGCCAAGGCCCGCGAGCAGCTGGAATTCGTCTGGCTGGAAACGGTGGACGACGCCCTGGCCGCGGCCCTGGAGCGGCGGCCGGCGGATGCATAAGAGGATGGACAGCGGCAAAATACACCGCGTGCTGGCCGGTGCCGCTGCCGATCTCCAGCACCCGGCGGCGATCGGCGAAATGCATCCTCAGCTGGTAGCGGTGCGGAACTCAGTGGCTCGGTGTTCTAGTCGCTTCGCACTTCCCCCCGACTAACGGCGAGCACTTCTTCGTGCTGGACAAGCCACTCGGGAACCGCATCGCCCGGCATCGGACGGGCGATGAAATAACCTTGGGCGAGATCGCATCCGATCTGCCGGAGGTAGTCCAGTGTTGCCGAGTCCTCGACCCCTTCGGCGGTGGCCTGTAGCCCGAGGCTGTGGCCGAGATCGACGATGGACTTGATTACGGTGCGCGATTCCTGCGATTGCTGGGCGGTCATCACAAAGGATTTATCCACCTTGATCTCGGAGAACGGCAGGCGGACCAATTGCAACATCGACGAAAAGCCGGTACCGAAGTCGTCGATGGACAGATTGAAGCCCCTCATGCGTAGCCTGGTCAGCCGGTCCAGCGAGGCGACCGGGTCGTCCATGGCGCTGGTCTCGGTCAGTTCGAAAATCAGCCGAGCCGGTTTGATGCCCAGTATGCGGCAGCGCTCGCTGACCTTTTCGATCAGCTGCGCATCGTTGAGGGTTTTGGCCGAGATGTTTACCGATAGCGTCAAGTTGAGCGTCAGGATGAGATCCTGGTTGGGCAATACCCCGGAGTTCGAAGCCGCATGGCATAAAGGAGCGAACCAGGTCAGACCCTGACTCAGCACCTGATCGGTCAGGGCGCCAATCAGACCGGATGCTTCGGCTACCGGAATGAACCGATCCGGGGGGATCAGTCCCTGGTTCGGGTGGGCCCAGCGTACCAGGGCTTCGAAGCCGGCCAGAACACCGGTGGCGCATTCCACCTTGGGTTGATAAACCAGATAAAACTCCCCGTTGTCCAGGGCTCGTCGCAGTTCCGTTTCGGTTACTTCAAACTGCCGGGATGTTGCGTTCCGCATAGCTGGAACGGATGTTGCCGAATCGTTGGCCTGGTTGGAGTCGGGCGTTTCAGCGAGCAGCCTGCGCAGGCTGTCCGGTGAAAACGGTTTGGATAATACACCGGCGATATTGAGCCCGTGTTCGGCGGCGGACCGTCCGGCGGCATCGAGGACGCGACTACCCACGCCACTGGTGATGATGATCCTGGCCTGACAACGACGACGTGCAAGCTCCGTAATGACCTGCACACCGTCCATTTCGGGCATGATGAGGTCCAGGGCGATATGGGTGGGGTTCCATTCGCCCAGGATACGGAAGAATTCGATCGGCTCGGTGGTAAAGTGAACTTCCAGGCCCGCGAATTCCGCAATGCGCTGGATGGTCTGGCCGGTCAACGGGTCATCATCGAGAATCAGCAGGCGCCATTTGAGCATTTTGGTATCCGTCACCGTTATTTCATGTGCCCGCCCGCAAATCCAGCATTACTTCACGGATCTTGCGGGACAAGTCGCCACGCCGATAGGGTTTGCTCAGCAACTGCACCCCGGGATCGAGCCGTCCATGATGCATCATGGCGTTCTCGGGGTAGCCGGAGGTGTACAGCACCTTGAGGCCGGGTTTGATGCTGCGGGCGATATCGGCCAGCTCACGCCCGTTCATGCCACCGGGCATGACGATGTCGGTAAACAGCAGATCGATGTCATCGCGTTGCCTCAGGAGAGTCAATTCCTCGGTCCCGTTGGTGGCGGCGAGAACCCGATAACCCAGTCCCTTGAGCTGGCCTTCGGC
>CAYMHN010000555.1:0-2861 GCA_964390235.1 uncultured Candidatus Competibacteraceae bacterium | reverse complement strand
CTCGCCGCGATTCGGCTTCCCGCCCATCGTCGCCCGGCTGGATCAGGACCCGGCACTGGTCGCCAGATTGCAACAGGCCTTGCTGGGCATGATCGAACATCCGACCGGGAGCGTGGTGCTGGAGCAGCTCAATCTGGACGGTTTCAGCAGCGAGGACGCCGGGCTGTTCGATTCGATCGCCACCATGGCCAGTGCCATGCAACGATGATCGGCGCGCTCAGCTACCGCTACAAGATCCCGCTGGCGCTGTGTTTCATCAGCCTGCTCACCACCCTGGTGCTGCTGCTGGTGTTCGCGATCTCGGCCCATCGCAGCCTGTATCAGCATCTGCTCAATCTGGCCCATGACGTCGGCAGCGCGCTGGCGCCCAGTCTGATCGGACCGCTGCAGCACGACGACTTCTGGCAAGCCTACACGGCCCTGGCCGCCACCCGATCCGAACTCGATCCATTCCTGCTGGTGCTGGACGCCGAACAGCGGGTATTCGCCTCCAACCGCCCTCGCGAACTGCCGTTGCTGAGCCGCTTGGACCAGTTATCGGCTGAGTATCACAGCCTGCACCAGTGGCTGAACCGGAATCCGGCCGTCGACGCCGCCCTGACCGACCGCGATCTGGGTCTGGTATTCACGCACAACCCCTTGTTTCAGGATGGCGTCGTGGTGGGCGGACTGGTGGTCGGCTACCCCCTGAGCTGGCAGGAGGAGCGCTTCCTGAGCCTGGCCTGGCAGGCGTTGTGGACCGGGCTGGCCATCACCCTGGGCATCATGCTGCTGGGCCTGTGGTGGGCAAGACAGTTCACCCGACCACTGGCCGGCATCACCGACGCCATGGATCGGCTGGAGGACGAGACCCTGGACATCGCCGCGCTGCCGGACGGTCAGGACGAACTGGGCCGGCTGGGGCGGCGCTTCCGGAGTCTGGTCCAGGATCTGCGCCTCAAGCGCCAGCTGGAACAGCAGATCATCAGCTCGGAACGCATGGCCGCGGTCGGCCGCTTCACGGCCGGCATCGCCCACGAGATCAACAATCCGCTGGGCGGCATGCTCAATGCCCTGGACACTTACCGCCGGCACGGCCAACAACGCGACCTGACCGGCAAGACCCTGGATCTGATCGAGCGCGGCCTGATCCAGATCCGTGACATCCTGGGCGCGCTGCTGGTCGAAGTCCGCAGCAACGATCATCCCCTGTGTCCGGCCGACATCGAGGATGTGCGCATGCTGATCCGGTCCGATCCACAGTATCCGGGGGTCACCATGGACTGGCAGTGCGAACTGAGCGATGCCTTGCCGCTGCCCGCCACCCGGGTGCGCCAGATCCTGATCAACCTGCTGCTCAACGCCCGCCGCGCCGCCGCGCCCGATGGCCGGGTCCGGTGTCAACTGGAATTGGAGGACCGGATGCTGCTGATCCGGGTCGATAACACCGGTCCGCCGCTGGACCCCGAGTTGCAACGCCATCTGTTCGAACCGTTCGCCAGCCGCGACGGCACCGGCCTCGGCCTGTGGATGTGCTACCAGATCGCCACCCAGCTGCATGGCAGCATCCGCGCCGAGAATTGCGCCGATGGCGTGGCCTTCGAAGTCCGCCTGCCCCTGGAGTCCGCCGCATGAGTCACCTGCCCCGCGTCTGCCTGATCGAGGACGATTTGATCATGGGCGAATCGCTCGCCGACCGGTTCGACTTCGAGGGCTTCGAGGTTCGCTGGCTGAAGCGCGCCGAGGCGGCGCTAAGCGAGCTGCGCCGGCATCCCGCCGACCTGCTGGTCTGCGACATCCGGCTGCCGGATCGCAGCGGCATCGAATTGTTCCGGGAACTGCAAACCAGCCTGCCCAGGGTGCCACCCAGCCTGTTCATCACCGGCCACGGCACCATCGAAGACGCAGTCACCCTGCTGCAACTGGGCGCCGTGGACTACGTGATCAAGCCGTTCTCGCCCGACGATCTGATCCGCAAGATGCGCGCCGCGCTGCCGGTCCCGCCCGAGGACGAGGACCTGTTGGGGGTCTCGCTGCCGATGCGGGAACTGGAAGCCACCCTGCGCCGACTGGCCTGTTACGACAGCAGCGTGCTGATCAGCGGTGAATCGGGAGTCGGCAAGGAGGTCGTCGCTCGCCGGCTGCACGCCCTGGACGAGAAACGCTCGGGCCAAGCATTCATCGCCGTCAACTGCGCCGCGCTGCCCGAGGGGCTGGCCGAGGCCGAGCTGTTCGGCCACGAGAAAGGCGCGTTCACCCATGCCATCGCCGCGCGTCGCGGGCTGTTCGAGCTGGCCCATGGCGGCAGCCTGTTTCTGGACGAGATCGCCGAACTGCCGCTAGCGCTGCAAGGCAAGCTGCTGCGGGCGACCCAGGAGCGCAGCATCCAGCGACTGGGGGGCGAACGCAGCATTCCGATCGATGTGCGGCTGATCTGCGCCACGAACCGGGATCTGCGGGCCGAGGTCGAGGCCGGACGCTTCCGCGAGGATCTGTACTATCGGATCAACGTGATCCAGCTGCCGGTGCCACCGCTGCGCGAACGGCCCGACGACATCCCCTGGCTGGCCGAGCGATTTCTGCGCGAACACTGCCGCCAATACCCCGAACAACGCCGCAAGCTGTCCGGCGCCGCCCTGCAACTGCTGCTGGCGCATGACTGGCCGGGCAATGTGCGGGAACTGAAGAACTGCATCGAACGCGCCTGCGTGCTGGCGCAAGGCCCGCTGCTGGAACCCGACGACCTACTGCCGGAAGCGGTCGATAGGCGCCCGGCGGACACCGCCCGGCTCGAACTGGCCGCCTACCTCGCCGCCGCCGAACGCGACTGGATCGAACGGACCTTGCGGCGGAACGACTGGCGGATCGTCGAAACCGCCCAG
>CAYMHN010000554.1:0-2862 GCA_964390235.1 uncultured Candidatus Competibacteraceae bacterium | reverse complement strand
TGAAAGCCTGCTGTCCAGACCTGCTTGCTTGGCATGTCAACGCCGGCCTGCATGTGGCCTACCTGATGCAAAATTTCGATGACGCTATGCGTATGCTCGACCAAGCCACCGTACCGACCAGCGCTCGCGCTCAACAAAGAATTCAGCGTCGGTTTCGCGCGCAGTGGCGCCAACGAAACCCCGGTCAGCATGTACCGCAAACACTGATTCGCAATGCCGGTAAACCGCTCGACCCCGGCCTGGTCGCGCACCTTTCGCGCGGCATCGTCGAGAGTCCTAAGGGGATACTGGCTGAAATACTGCACGACATCTGTCTTTACCACTTCGGCCGTGCCGACGCGAGCTTTGGCGGCACGGATAAATGGGCGGATTATGAGCCACACGAGGCCCGCTTCGCGCGCCGGATGGTTGAATTGTCCGGGGGGGTAGAGCTGAGCCGCGACGCACTGGCTACACTCTGGCGGTCGATCCGCCACAGGAGGACCTGGACGGCTGGCTGGATGGTCTTCCCCGATTCGCGCATGCGGCCGCTGAGGCTGCCAGGGTTCGGAAATGAATCGCCCGGACGCTGGTGGGGGCCAGCGGACCGGGGCGAGGGGATATCGAGATCAACATCTTGAGTATACCACGGCCACGCCCATCGACACCCTGCTCCCGCGCCTCGATGCCGTCCGCCAGACCGCCCCGGACCGGTGGATTGCGCGATGCCCGGCGCATGACGACCGACACCCGAGCCTATCGGTAAAGCAGACTGCGGATGGAACATGGCTGCTCAAGTGCTGGGCCGGCTGCGGTACTGCCGAGGTGGTGGCCGCGGTCGGCTTGTCCCTGGCTGATCTGTTCCCCCCTCGTGAAGACATCCCCCATCGGCGCCCGGATCGGCGAGCCTGGAATCCGCGCGATGTTTTGCGCTGTCTGGCCATGGAAGCCCGCATTGCAGCGCTGACTGCCGCCGATTTGGCCCAGGGCACGCCATTATCCGACGAGGACCGCACCCGGCTGTTTCTGGCCGCCAATCGCCTGTCGGACGCCGTGACCACCGTGGAGGGCATGCGATGAGCCTGGAGGACCGTGCAAACAACCAGCAGTCCCTGGCTGATGAGGTTTCGACCCTGGCCAAGCTGTCACCCCTGGAATATGACCAGCAGCGCCAAGAGGTAGCGGAACGGCTTGGCGTTCGAGTCACCACGCTGGACGACGAGGTGAAGAAAAAACGCAAGGCCGGCACCGATACCCAAGGCGGAAAACTGACCTTCGAAGACCCGGAGGACTGGCCCGACCCGGTAGACGGCGCCAAGCTGCTGGGAGAGATCGCCACCATCATCACGAAGTACTGTGTTCTGCCGGAGGGGGCTGCGACCGCATGCGCCTTGTTCACCCTGCAAACCTACTGCCTGGATAACCTGTTCTTCAGTCCGATACTGGGCATCAAGTCACCTATCCATCGCTGTGGAAAAACAACGCTGCTGGAGGTGCTAACCGTCATGGTGAGGCGATCCATGCCGACTTCAAATATCAGCAGCGCGGCGCTGTTTCGATCGGTAGAGAAATGGCAGCCGACCCTGCTTATCGATGAGGCGGATTCCTTCCTGAAGGACAACGAAGACCTGCGAGGCATCATCAATTCCGGGCACACGAGGGCGTCGGCGTTCGTGGTGCGCACGGTGGGCGACGAGCACGAGCCGGCGCGGTTCTCGACTTGGTGCTCAAAGATCATTGCCGGCATCGGGTCGCTACCCGGCACAGTGGAAGATCGGGCCATCGTCATTCCCCTGCGGCGCAAACTGCCGAGTGAGAGGGTGGACCGACTACGCCTCGACCATCTAGGGAAGCACAGCGACATCGCGCGCAAGTGTCACCGATGGGCAAGGGACAACGCCAAGGCGATCCGCAACAGCGACCCGGATTTACCGTCCGGGCTGAATGATCGGGCCGCCGATAACTGGCGATCCCTGTTCATGGTGGCGGATGTTGCGGGTGGCGATTGGCTGAAATGTGCGCGAGCCGCGGTACATGCCCTGGCCGATCTGGACGGCACCGATAGCAACATCGGCGTCGTGCTGCTGAAGGGCATCAAGGATGCGTTCGAGCGGCGCGGCCGGGACACCCTATCAAGCGCTGACCTGGTGGAGGACTTGGCATCGGACCCCGAGGCACCTTGGGCGACATGGAACAAGGGCAAGCCCATGACTCAGCGTCAGCTGGCAAACAGACTGGGCGAGTTTCGCATCACCAGCAAAACGGTAAGGGTGGATAGCCGGACACCGAAGGGGTACGAGATCGCACAATTCGAGGATGCTTTCCGCCGCTACATCACCATTCCAAGCGCCACAACGCCACAATCCAGTAACGGCGCGGCTTTCGGCGATTTTCCAAGCGCAACAACTGGCGCCAGCAGGAACGGGAATATGCTCGACCCGAACGCGCCGGGGTCGAGAGCTGGGAGGTCGCCCGTTACCTGCCACCGGTGCCGCCGGAGTTCTCGGAGCTGCGCTGTGGTGCCCGGACCCGTGCCGGGACACCGTGCAAGCAGAAGGGCATCTATGGCAATAGCCGCTGCAAACTGCATGGCGGACCCAGCACCGGGCCGCGTACCCCGGCAGGCAAGGCCAAGGTGGCGCGCAACGGGTTCCGCAAACAGACTCCATGTAGAGATACCGAAAACTAACGGTTCCGTGTGTCGGCACTGTAGTGACGACATCACCGTTCTCGTGCAGTAAATATGCAGTAAATCTGAAACTTTGAAATGACAAAGTCCGTGCAACGATGGCTAAGCATTTGATTCTATGGTGGCTATGGGTGGACTCGAACCACCGACCCCATCATTATGAGTGATGTGCTCTAACCGACTGAGCTACATAG
>CAYMHN010000553.1:0-2862 GCA_964390235.1 uncultured Candidatus Competibacteraceae bacterium | reverse complement strand
CAGCGTGATGGAGGTCATGGGTCGGTCCTTCTTCAGGCGTTTCTTGATACGTTCATCGATCATAGCGCTGCCGCTCCTCGTTCGTGACCTTGCGCGCGGAAATGAGTCGTATGGCTGCACCCTCGAATTCGATGTGCACCACATACAACAGCCGCCCGTTCACATCGAAACCGATGGCGGCGTATCGTGCTTCCTCGTTCCGACCAGCATCCTCGATACGGACGAAAGGATCATAGAACACGGTTACCGCGGCTTCGAAAGCCACACCATGCTTGGTCAGATTGCTTCGGGCCTTGCGCTCGTCCCAGATGAAGCGGGTTCCCTGGAACTCATAGATCGCATCCATCGATCGAATTTTAGCTAATTGTATTTACGATATCAATACATAAATCAGAAATCGCTCAGATAATCCTCACGATTCGCTCAAGTGTTCCCGATTCGACCGTGCCAGGATAAGCTTGACGAAAACCGTTCCGGGCAACCACGGCCCGGAACCCACCAACCTCTGGTCTGCGCCCGCATGAAGAATAACGAACTCCCGCATCGAGACACCCTAAGGCTGGTACGGGACAGTTGGGCGACGGTGGTCTCCATGGGACCCAAGGTCACCAAGCGGTTCTACACCAATCTGTTCTCCCTGGATCCGAAGCTGAAATCCCTGTTCCTCAGCGATATGGAGGGGCAGGAGAACAAGCTGCTGCGGATGATCGATGTCGTCATCGGCGAACTCGACGATCCGCACCGGCTGATCCCGGTCTTGCAGCAGCTCGGCTGCCGACACGTGGCCTACGGCGTTGAGAGCGCCCACTACGAAACCGTGGGTGCCTCCCTGTTCCTCACCCTGACGCAAAGCCTGGGCGAGGACTACACCGATCCGGTCCGGGACGCCTGGACCGGCGTCTACGCCTGGATGGCCGAAGTTATGAAGGAAGCCGCCTACAGCGATGTTTGAGCCGCCATTCGGCGTCGCTCAGAAAACGCTCAGAAAACGCTCACGGTTCGCTCAAGCATCCGCATGGCCTTGCGCGTATCGTGATGCTCAAGTCAACATGAGGGTCATTCCATGAGCAAGCACCAGGCCAGCGAAGAGATCGTGCGGAAGATCGCCGACTTCCTCCAGAACGGTCCGATCCTGAACCACTTCGCGTTTCCGCGGCTGCACTACCCCAATGTTGCCGGCTACAAGCCCGAGCACTACCGGATCATGGGAGGGCTGATCCGGGCGGGGACCGTGCCCGTGCTGATCGATGAGAGCGCTCCCGAGGGCGCGGTCGCGGCCTATCAGCCCGAATCCAACCGTCTCCTCCTCACCAAGACCACCGCCAAGCTCAACACGCCGGAACACTGGGGCACCATGACTCACGAGGCCACGCACATGATCCAGGACTGGAAGAAGTGGAAGGTCTCGCTGAAGGAGATGGAAGTGGACGCCCATTTCGCCCAAGCCCTGTTCATGCACTACAAGGGCGCTTCGTTCGGCGGAGCCTTGCTTGCCAAGTTCGCCACCGCCGCCAAGGCGTATGCTTCCGGAGACAAGAAAACGTTCAAGAACCTGATTCCGAAACTGGAACTGGCCGTCCACGAGAAATACCAGAACAAGAAAGGCTACGAGAACATGCTCAAGAGGGAAAAACGGGACGGGATCTGATCGACGCTTGCCTTCGGAAAATTTACAGGAAGAAAATACTTGCCGATGTAATGCAATGCATTACAATGGATATAATTGACCGAACACTTGACCCGATGAGCCATCAGATTACCGTTCGCCTGAACCCCGAACTGGATCAGCGTATCGATCGACTCGCCGAGCGTCTCAATCTGCGTCGGTCGGATATCGTCCGGATGGCGCTGAGTCGATTTCTCGCCGAATCGGAAGGGTCGTCCGCGACCGACCGTCCCTATGACCGGGTGCAGCACCTGATCGGCAGTATTGCCAGCGGCAAGGCCGACTTGGGCGAAAACCATCGGGAATATCTGCTGCAACGCTTCAAGCGGGATGTCTGAGGCGCTGCTCGATACCGGTGTTCTGGTCGCCCTGATTGATCGCAGCGAACGTCATCACAAGCGTTGCGAACAGGCTTTTGCCGCCTTCCATGGAGAATTGCTGACCAGCGAAGCAGTGCTGACGGAAGCGCAGTATCTGCTCGCCGATGTGCACTCCGGGCAGGACAACTGCCTGGATTTTTTCCTTGCCGGCGGTGCGATCCTGGTTCCTCAGTCAATGGCCAGTCTGCGTCGCGCGAAATCGCTGATGCGAACCTATCACGACACACCCATGGATTTCGCCGACGCCACTCTGGTCGTTCTGGCCGAGGAAACCGGAATCAACACCATCTTCACCCTTGATCGACGAGGTTTCGAGACGTACCGGATCAACCGCCACCGAACCTTTGTCATCCTGCCTGATCCTGGTCATTGAACGACCCTCCGGCAGATGCCCCGGCGTCGAGTCCGGTAGGGTGTGCACCGCGCACCATCAGGGTCGATGCGCGGTGCGCACCGCATGGCCGATCACCCCCGATAATACCGCTGCTCCACGAACGGCAGCTTCGCCACCTTCATCGGCACCGGCTTGCCGCGCACCAGCGCGGCGAGTTCGGTGCCCGGCTCGGCCAGCGCGGTCTCGACATAGCCCATGGCCACCGGCCCGCCCGCGGTGGGACCAAAACCACCGCTGGTGACCTTGCCGACCACGCGCTCCGAGGCATCGATCAGTTCAGCGCCCTCGCGCACCGGCGCTCGGCCGGTGGCTTGCAGGCCGACCCGCAGCCGATTCACGCCCCGCTCGAACTGATCGAGGATCACCTCGGCGCCGGGAAAGCCGCCCTCGCGTGCCCCGCCGCGCCGCCGCACCTTCTGGAT